>JARRNI010000519.1:0-5295 GCA_037385125.1 Pseudolabrys sp. | reverse complement strand
GTGCCGGCGCTCAAGCATGGCGATCAAGTGATCACCGAGGTGGCGGCGATCTGCACCTATCTGGCCGACGAATTTCCCGACAGGAAGCTGAACGTGCCGGTCGGCACGCCACGCCGTGGGGTCTACCTGAAATGGCTGTTCTTCGGGCCGAGCGTGATCGAGCCGGCCATGGCCGACCGCGTTTTTCCGCGCAAGGAAGACCCGCGCGCCTCGGCGCTCGGCTGGCGCGATTTCGACAGGGTGCTCGACATCGTGGCCGAGGCGCTCGATCCCGGCCCCTATCTCATGGGCGAACAGTTCACCGCCGCCGACGTGGTGATCGGGTCGGGGCTGCGCTACGGCATGATGTTCAAGATGATCGCGGAGCGGAAGGCGTTCAGCGACTATGTCGCGCATGTCACCGCCCGTCCCGCGGCGCAGCGCGCCGCCGCCAAGGACGAGGAATTGAGCGCGGCCTGAGCGCTCACAGCCAAATCGCCAAGGCAAGCGCCAGCACGAACACCGCCGCCAGCCCGAAGGCGAAGATATAGCGGCGCTGCGGCGTGCGCAGGATGATTTCGCCGCCGCGCGCCTTTTCGGCCGGATAGGCGGCCGGTTCGCGCCTCGGCGGCCCGCCGGGGCGGGGCGGCGGGGTGGGGGCGTCAGGTTCGCGCAGCATGGATCAACCTCGCGGCATAGTATCGGGCCGTGCCCCGGCGCCAGAGGCGCGCGCGCAGACGCGGCGCCAGCATCCAGGCGGCCGGCGCCGCGAACAGCAGGCTCGCCAGCGCCACCGCCAGAATGCCGAGCGCGGCATGGGCGCGAACGCCCGACACGCTCAGCACAAAGATGACGCCGGCGCCGAACAGTACGGTGGTGGTCATGGCGTAAACCCGCGCCGCAATGACGGCGCGGGTCATGGTTTCGCGTTGCATGTGCATCTGCATGATACTGCCTCGCAAGTTCCGTCGCCTTATCCTTTGAGTCACGGAATCAACTCGCGCGGTGGGGCGGGGGTTCCTGCGGGAGAGTGAGACAAAGCGAAGCGTCGCGCGCGGCATTCGCGCAGTGTAACGGCCGAGAAGCGTGCGGGAATAAGTCGGCGCTAGCGGCTCGACAGCGAGATGCTGTTGAGCACGTTGCTGAGCGCGGCGCTTTCCTTTGCGTTCATGCCCGGCTGCGTCACCGTCCACACTTGCGCCCAGGTGTCGGGCGAGAGCTTGAACAGCACGATGCGGGCGCGGCGGGCGAGGCCGTGCTCGGCCGGCATGGTGCCGTAATAGGCGGTGCCGCGGATGATGCGCGCGCCGTCGGCGGCGGTGATGCGCTCGGGCTCCTGCTTGTCGTTCATCACCACGCCGGCGACCTGGCTGACCGCCTGCACCACCGCGCTGTCGGAGCGGCCGCGCCATTTGTCGCCGCTCACCATGACGAGATAGATCAGCGCATGGCCATAGGGCGGCACCAGCAGCAGCCCGCCGCGCTTGTCGGTGGTCTTGCGCCAGCCGGCGGGTAGGTCGAACTTGAAGCGGTAGGCGCCGTCGGCCAGAAACTGCTGCGGCTTCGCCTGCGCCGGCACGGCGACAGCGAGCGTAAGAAGCGAGCGGCGACGGCTCGGCCAGGATCTTCTTGCGCCAGGCCTCGGGCAGCATGCACTTGCCCAGGCACCAGGCGAACGGCGCCGTCACGATCAGGCTCGCGGCCATGAACACCGCCAGCCAGAAGCCCGCGTCGCGCTCGAGCGGCGGAAAGATGGTCACCGCATAGACCGCGGCGGTGAACACGATGACGTTGACGGTGGTGTAGAACAGCAGGGCGAGCTGCCCGCACGTTCTGACTTTCACAGACATGTGGCCCAAGCCTTTCGTTTTCGTCCCGAATGGCGAGGTTCGCCCCCGCGCTCTTTGCGTTCTTGCCTTTGCCGGTGGCCGCGCGCTTGAGGCCGCCGCCGGATCACATGATATGATTTGCATATCATGGGGAAAAGGAACCCGGGATGCAATGGGGACGTGGCGGCGGGCGCGGGATATGTTGCGGCGCAAAAGACCGGCGCGGCCGGGGCGGCCGCATGCGCTGCGGTGGCGGCTTCGCCGGTTTTTCGCGATGAAGTGGGGCGGTGCGCGTGCCGATGTTTTTCATGCAGGCAAGCTTCGGCCGTTCTCGCGGCGCGGAGGCGCCCGAGGCATGCTCTCCGCTTACCCCCCGGGGCGGGGTAGTGCCCTTGTTCTTGCGAACAAGGGGGACGGCGCGCCGTCAGGCGCAGCCTGTCCTTTCAGTGCGCGCCTCCGTCGTCGGGAGACGCGGCGCCTTTCGGCGCGCCGTCCGGCGTTTTCTGCGGCGCCGGGCCGCGCTTTGCCCGTGGACCGCTCCAATCGGGGAGCGGTCCACCGTCAGCGAGCTCCTCGCGAGGACTCGTAGTGGTCCCGGGCGGAGCCCCGGCGCCGCCCGAGTGCAGGTTTGCGAGAACTGCCCGCGGGCGCCGGCTCGGACCCCGGTCATGGGGAAACTAGCTGGGCCCCGGCTCTGCAAGCGCATCATTTCGCTTCGCTCATGCCGTGCCACGTCCGGGGCACGGAAGTCAGTGCAGACCCTTTGCGCCTCAACCTGAGGAGCCCGCACAGCGGGCGTCTCAAAGGATGGGGCGGCCACATGGTTCGAGACGCAACGTTTCGCGTTGCTCCTCACCATGAGGCCGATTAGGCCTGCTATCCTCCTGCCATGCCCAAACTCATAATCATCTCCGGCGGACAGAGCGGCGTCGACCGCGCAGCGCTCGACGAGGCGATTGCGCGCGGCATTCCTTACGGCGGTTGGTGTCCCAAGGGCGGCTGGGCCGAGGACATGCCGGAGCCGCCCGGTGTGCTCGCGGCGTATCCGCACTTGCGCGCGACGCCAACCACCGATCCGGCCGAGCGCACCGAGTGGAACGTGCGCGACGGCGACGCTTGCCTGATCCTGGTCGAGGCGAGCGGCGTCGCCGTGTCAGGCGGCACAACTTTGGCCGAGAAGCTGGCGGCGCAATACGGCAAGCCGTTGCTGGTGGTCGATGTCGACGCGGCGGATGCGGGCGAGCAGGTGCGCGCATGGATCGCCCCGCTGCTGGCGGCGCATGCGAGCGACGCGCCGTTCAGGCTCGCGGTCGGCGGCCCGCGGGAGAGCGAGGCGAAGGGGATTTATGGGAAGGCGAGGGCGGTCTTGGGGGAGTCCCTGAAAACCGCTTTGTAGCGGGGCGGCCATCCCGGATTTCGCTGCGCTCCATCCGGGCTACAATGGCTTGCCGTTCACCGTTGCTCGTAGTATATTTATGCCATGATCCGGTCGTGGCGGAATTCCGTGACCCGCAAGGTCTGGGAGGGCGAGCGGCCGAATGCGCTGCGCGGGCTCGATTTCGACACGGCCATCGATCTGCTGCTGGCGCTCAACGTGGCGAAGTCGCTCAACGACCTGAGCCCGTTGAAGAGCGTCGGGCTGCACAAGCTTAAGGGCGCCCGCAAGAACCAATGGGTGATGACCGTCAACGAGCGCTGGCGCATCTGTTTCGAGTTCCGCAAGGGCGACGCCTACGAGGTCGAGATCGTCGACTACCACAGAGGATGACCAAAGGACGTCACATGGCACCAGTTTCGCACCCCGGCCGTCTGCTCAAGCGCGAACTCGCGGCGCGCAAGCTTTCCGCCAACCGGCTGTCGCTCGACATCGGCGTGCCGTCCGGCCGTATCACCGATATCCTGAACGGCCGGCGCTCGATCACCGCCGACACGGCGGTGAGGCTCGGCCGCTATTTCGGCAACAGCGCGCAGTTCTGGCTCGACTTGCAGAGCCAATACGACATCGCAGTGGTGGAGCGGGAGAAGGGCCGCGAGATCGCCAAGCGGGTGCGGCCGGCGGACGCGGCGTAGGCGGCACGGCCAAACTCTCCGCTCTTTCCCGCGCAAGCGGGAATCCAGTTCTTTGGCTCTGGGTCCCCGCTTTCGCGGGGACCAGCGGACTATTCGCGTGATTCAGTATGAACGGAATATGCTCTGAGGCATATTCGTTCTCGTCAGGCGCGCGCGCCGATCGGCGCGGTCAATGCGCTCGTCAGCACCAGCTCATTTCGCCGACGCTCGGTGTGCGCAGCAATTCGCGGATATTGGCTTCGATCACGCGGTAGCCGACATTACCGTACAGTTTCTGCCGGCCCTGGTTGAGCACGAAGGTCGGGCTGCCTTCGATCCTGAGGCGGTCGCGCTCCTGGATATCGGCGGCCAGCGCCGCGAAGGCCGCGCCGTTGTCGATCTCCGCCGCGACCGCGGTTGGCACGATGCCGAGTTCCTCGGCGACCTCGCAATTGCACCTTGCGTGTCGAGACGTCACGGCATTGCTGGAAAAACGCCTGACGCAACGCCCACGTAATTTGCGCGGAAGGCACCGCGTCCTGGCCGCCAGCCGGCGCGCCCAGCGCGCCGCTATCTTCAAGAAGCTGCACCGCCTTGATGAACAGGTGGACGCTGTCGGAGCTCGCCGGCCGCGTGGTCAGCCACACCTCCGGGTGGACGTCGATGTGGTCGAATTGCCTGGCAACGTCCTGCAGATGACGGTTGAACCCCTGATAGCCGCCTTTGTCCGCCCAGCCGCGGGCGATCTTGTCCGCGGTGTTGCCGAAGACGGAGCAGAACTTGTAATCGATGCGAACGTCGGCGCCGAAATTGCGGCCGATCTCGTCAAGCCGCATCTGGGTCGCGTAGGCCCAGATGCAGAGCACGTCCGAGAAATAGGTAATCGAGACGGGGGTGGGCACAAACGGGCGCCCGCAACTATCTGGCTAGCAGGGACTGCGACTTGCGATGAGCTATTTGGATATCAGAGTTTGGGAAGTTGGAGCTGGCCTTTGCGTTCGCATTCGAACGCCTGGGGGACAAAATCATATAATTGACGCGGGTAGTTCGGATGACTTTTCGCCGGCCGAACATATTCATAAACTTCATTGGAACGAATACGATACTCTGCATTACCTCATAATCAGTCATCAAGATGCGGATCACGTTCGTGATCTCGAAAACATTAGAAACTACCTTGGCGATCCTCTAACTTACCTGCGCAATAGGAGCGTCCCAGACGACCAAAAATATGGTCTTCTCCAGCGGATGTATCAGAAGATACTTCAAATCTTTGATCAGAAGTACACTGTGCCAACTCCTTGGGAGACAAGTCCGTGTAATACCAACGGCTCTGTTTTCTGACTCTCCAGGGATTCCGGCGTGACGCGATTAATGATTCATTGGCGCGAGGAGGATTCGCGCCATGGCATCAGCAGTCAAGTTGCGGACGGATTTT
>JARRNI010000518.1:0-3731 GCA_037385125.1 Pseudolabrys sp. | reverse complement strand
GTCCCTGGCTGATGGAGCAGATGCAAAGCCAAGCTGAGCATGTCGGCGCCAGGATTGTCACGGATCACGTCAACGCCGCCGATCTCAACCAGAGGCCCTTCAAGCTCACCTGCGATTCCGGCGACATCTACCTGGCCGACAGCCTGATCATCGCCACCGGCGCGCAGGCGCGCTGGCTCGACCTGCCGTCGGAGCAGAAGTTCAAGGGCTACGGCGTGTCGGCCTGCGCCACCTGTGACGGCTTCTTCTACCGCAACAAGGAAGTCATCGTGGTCGGCGGCGGCAATACCGCCGTGGAGGAGGCGCTGTTCCTGACCAATTTCGCCTCCAAGGTCACGCTGGTGCACCGGCGCGACGCCTTCCGCGCCGAGAAGATCCTGCAGGACCGGCTGTTCAAGAATCCCAAGATCGAAGTGCTGTGGGACAGCGTGCTCGAAGACGTCATGGGCAGCGAGGACCCGCTCAAGGTCAACCGCGTCAAACTGAAGAACGTGAAGACCGGCGCGATAGGTGAGCGCGCCATCGACGGCGTGTTCATCGCCATCGGCCATCAGCCCGCCTCCGAGCTGTTCGCGGGGCAACTGCAGATGAAGCCGTCCGGCTACATCGTCACCGCCGGCAATTCCACCGCGACCTCGGTGCCCGGAGTGTTCGCCGCCGGCGACGTCACCGATGACATCTATCGCCAGGCGGTCACCGCCGCCGGCCAGGGCTGCATGGCCGCGCTCGAGGCGGAGAAGTTCCTAGCCGCGCACGACCACGATCGCGCGGCGGCGGAGTAGTCATGAGCATCGCTGCCGCCCCGAGCTCCTCGATGGACTGGGACAAGTTGAAGGTGTTCCACGCCGCGGCGGAGGCGGGCTCCTTCACCCATGCCGGCGAACGGCTCGGCCTGTCGCAGTCGGCGGTCTCGCGCCAGGTCTCGGCGCTCGAGCAGGAGCTGGGCGTGTCGCTGTTTCACCGGCACGCGCGCGGGCTGATCCTCACCGAGCAGGGCGAAGTACTCTACCGCACCGCGCACGAAGTATTCATGAAGCTGGAGGCCGCGCGCACCAAGCTCACCGACAGCCGCGAGCGGCCGAACGGCGAACTGAAGGTGTCGACCACGCCCGGCATCGGCATCCACTGGCTGCTGCCGCGGATCGGCGAGTTCCTCGATCTCTACCCCGACATCACCGTCACCATGATTACCACCGACGAGGAGCTCGATCTGGCGATGCGCGAGGCCGACGTCGCCATCCGCCTGCGCCAGCCGACGCAGCCGGACCTCATCCAGCGCAAGCTGTTCTCCGTGCATTTCCACGCCTATGCCTCGCCCGACTATCTCAAGCGCTTCGGCACGCCGCGCAGCCACGAGGAACTCGACAAACATCGCATCGTGCTGTTGAGCGGAACGGTGCCGGCGCATTTCGCCAACCGCCGCTGGCTCTTGGAAGTGAGCCGCGATGGCAATAGCCCGCGCACTCCCATCCTCACCATCAACAACGTGCTGGGGCTGCTGCGCGCCTGCCAGCGCGGATTGGGCATCGCCATGTTGCCGGACTATTTGGTGGAAGAGAACGGTGGGCTGGTGCAGCTGTTTGGCGAGGAGGAGACGCTCGCGCTCGACGCCTACTTCGTCTACCCGGAAGAGCTCAAGTCGGTGGCGCGCATCCAGGTCTTCCGCGACTTCCTGGTCGCCAACGCGCAGCGCTGGCATTTCTGAGCCGGCGCCGGCTGATTTGCGGGATATGGGCGGCGGGCCGAGAGCCCACCTTTTGCCGTGCGCCCCCATGCCCAACGGACCCACCACCGGATTTTTCGAGGACGATAATCCAATCCTGCCCACCGCCGGCGCGCCTCCCCATCGCCGAGTCCGCGCCTCACCGAAAGTCGCGGCTATTGCTCGATTGGTCTGCGCAATCGATTGGCCAGTTCACCCATCACGTCAATCACGGCACAACCGGAAGCCCGCGGCGATGTCCGCGCTAACTAATTCTTGCGTCAAAATGCAGCACTTGCTTCGCGATTCAGCATGACTGCCATGCGGCGCGCGGCGTTGCCGGGCGCGCGGGCCTTGCGCATAGTCGCGTCACGCTGTTCATCGGCTGCGTATCCTCCCAGAGTAAACCGATGGGCAGCAAGTTCCCCTCTGGAAATGTTGCCGGCCCCCCACGCCGGCAAATTCTCGACCGGGCCCCTTGCGGGGCCCGGTTTTTTTCGCGCGCAATGTCGCGCGGCTCAGTAGTCGAAAAAGAAGTCGCGCCGCCGCCGATAATGACGGCGGCGGCGATGGTGCCGCTCCTCGCGCTGCGCGCGCGCGCTGCCGTAGGTGACGCGGTAGACCGCGCCGTTCCAATCGTCGGAGATCAGCAGCGAGCCGTCGCGCATCGGCTGCACGTCGACCGGGCGGCCGAGGAAATTGTTGCCGTCGAGGAGGCCGGTGAGAAACGGCTCCATCGACTGCACCGAACCTTCCTTGTTGAGATGCAGCACCATCACGTCGCCGCCGATCTTCCGGGTCCTGTTCCATGAGCCGTGGCGCGCGACGAACAAGGCGTCGCGGGAGCGGCGCGGAAACATGCGCCCGATATAGAAGCGCAAGCCCAGCGGCGCGACATGCGGCCCGAGCAGCGCGGTCGGGCCAGTGAATTCGTCGCAGGAACGGCCCCAGCCGAATTGCGGATCGGCCAAGTGGGCGTAGCAATAAGGCGCGCCGAAATTCTCGCCCGGCTTGCCGACTCGGTTGAGCTCGTCGCTCGGCGCGTCCTCCGACAACCAGTCGCGGCCGTTGTCGGTGAAATAGAGATCCTTGTTGCGCGGCGACCAGTCGAAGCCGAGCGAATTGCGCACCCCAAGGGCAACCGCCTCGGCGTCACCACCGGAAAGATCGATGCGGCGGATCTGGCCTTCGCCCGGACCCGGCACGCAGTTGTTGCAGGGCATGTCGACCGAGACATAAAGCTTGCTGTCCGGGCCGATGCCGATATAGCGCGCGCTGTGCGGCTCGTTGGGCAGGTCGGAATAGATCACGGTGGGCGCGGGCGGGTTGTCGAGCACGTCCTCGATCATGTCGATCTTGGAGATGCGCGAAGGCTCGGCGATGTAGAGCGTGCCGTCGTGGTAGGCGAGGCCGTTCGGCCGGGTGAGGCCGGAGGCAATGACCTTAACCTGGCGCTTGCCGTCCTGGTCGACGATGGCGGAGACCTTGTCCCCGGTGCTGCCGACGAACACGGTGTCGTGCTTGCCGACGCGCAGCGAGCGGGCATGGGCGATGCCGCTGGCATAGACCTCCATATGGAAGCCCTTGGGCAGCTTCAGCCGGTCGAGCGGGAGCTGGCCGGCCGGCGTCGGCTCAGCCGGCGGTACCAGCGGCTTGAGCCGGGCGGCGGCCTCGTTGCCGGGCGGCGGGCCGCCTTCGTCCTGCGCATAGAGCGCCGCCGCCGGCAGCAGAGCCGCCGCCACGAGAGCGAGCAAAATGCCAACACGCGGCGCCATCGAACACCTCCTGAATGCCAAAAGCGCAGGCGCATGCCGGGCGCCGCGCAAAACCGGAACCTGAATCGGTCCTTCGAGTGTCCACGACTGCGGCACGGGCGGCAATCCGCACTTGCGCCGCATCCCTAACCCGCCATGAAGCGAAAGGTAGCCCCGTGAGGCAATACGGCGAAGGTGTGACGGCGGTCACAAAGAACTCACCTTGCAAAAGCTATACAGAACCGCCGGGAAGCAGGCGGCCGGGCATTGGATGG
>JARRNI010000517.1:0-3737 GCA_037385125.1 Pseudolabrys sp. | reverse complement strand
GTTTTCGTACTGCCCAGGGCGGGATCGCTGAACTCAAGCTAGACGATGCTCGAATCCTTGTCGCCGATCAGGACATTGCGCAGGGATTCTTCCTTGCAATCCTCGCGCCAAAGATGCTCGACCTTGCCCAGCAGGAACCACTCAATCGCGTCGGTAACTGTGCTCTTGCCGGTGGCGTTCTCGCCGAAAATCGAGACGCTCTTGTAATCTTTCGTGAAATCGAGCGGCAGGTCGAAGCGCGCGCCGCGGAATCCTGTAATAATGAGTTTGCGCAGCCTAATCATCGCCAGGCGCGTCCTTGGCGCCAGGATCTCCACCGCGGGCGATAGCGGTCGCCCTCAGTTCGTCGAGAGAATTTTGCAGGCGGGTTTTTGTCAGCTTGCCCGCATCAAACAGCTCACGGACGGCATGCAAAGTGTCCGCGTCGATATCCTTGTCACCTTGTAGTGACTCAAGGAAATCGGTAACGACCTCAACGCCGGACTTAATCTGATCAGAAGCCATGCTGCTCGCTGTCCCCTAACTTTGGTGACAACCGAAACGATGACAATCATCACATTCCCGCAGAAGTATAACCTCGATGAGCGCTCAATCAAACTCGTTCAGGGAATGGTCGGGATTTATTTTATCTGGCTGGAAAAACTGAGGATTTCATACCCCTTCCGCGAATCGCGGCTGATCTACATCGGGATGAGTGAGTCGCGGCAAAACAGCATCGGGCGGCGGCTCCGTGCTCACCTCACCGGCCAGTCGGGAAATTTCGGGATCAGGAATTACGCGGCGCGGCACGAAGTGAGATTCACCTATCATTCCTTCCAACTGCTGCGAAATCTCGGCCTGACAGATCTGTATGAAATCGAGAGCTTTTTCCTGAGCGATTTTCTTCGTGTGCACGGGGCGTTCCCGATCTGCAATAACCAATCGGGGGTGAACATCATCGAAGGAACGGCCCCGGAGGCAGTCGAAATTGCGTGGGAGGAGTTTGCACATTGATGTCCGCACTGGAGGAAGAAGAATCTGAACTGCAGTAGCGGTTTGCGCTAGTGGCTGGCTGGGGCGGCAGGATTCGAACCAGTAAATGTCGAATACTTTCTTTAAGGCCTTGCACAAGCGGGAGAGATTCGAACTCGGTGGCTGAGGCGCTTCATAAATGGCCTGATTTTATTGGCCTCGAAATTCCGTACTTTCGGAGCGAAGTACAGAGCTTCAGAGAAAAAGGGCTCTCAGAGAGCGCCATCGCGCCCTAGCACGGTTCCTAAAGTTCAGAGGTTCAGCAACTGAGCAGCGCCAATCCTGCGCATTTTGCCAGTGGCCACCACCGGCTAGAGAGCACACTTCCACAGAAGGTGGCGGAGGGAGAGGGACTCGAACTCGGGTTACGGTCCTCCCAGGCCGCATTTAGCCCAGCGCAAGGCTGCTCGCTCAAGCTGAACTGACGTGAAAACGAGCGAGCACGAATGCTGGTCGCAGGAAGAACAAAACCAGTCAATTTGTCGAAATGAGGCGCCGGCGTTTTGTCGAAATGAAAAACCAAATTCGGCTAAGTGATTGATTTATTGGTGGGCGCACAAGGACTCGAACCTTGGACCCGCTGATTAAGAGTCAGCTGCTCAGTCATTTTCTATAATGACAGTTGTCGGAGCCAAAATCGCAGCGGTTCTGCGAGGGCGGACGGTGCCCTAGTCCGCTCCTTGCTTCCTTATCATTGCGATCAGTTCGGAGTGAGCGCGGCCCGCTCGCCGTGTTTCGATCCCCCCGTAGAAATTCTGGGTCGTCTGCATGTTTCTGTGGCCCATGAGCTGCTGCACCAATGGATATGCGCCGGGATCTCTGTCCAGGATGATCTTGGCAGCCAGATGCCGGAACTGGTGCGGCGTCATGCGAATACCGACATGTTTCAGGACCGTCTTAACGAGCGCCAGCGCGATGGCCGCCTGGGACCTCGGCTTGCCTTGCCAAGTGACAAATAACGCATCGGGTCGTTTTCCGGTGACCGCCGGCGCGATCTGGTTGCGATACCGCAGGAGCCGCGTGGAAAGTTCGCTCGGCAAATCGAATTCCAGAGGATTTTTGTTTTTGGTCTCCTCGGCCGAGCACAGGATCACCGCGGGCTTGTCCCGACCGTGCGGCCATTGAATGTGTTCGTCGAATTTCAAGGCGGCCAGATTTTGCATCCGCAGCGGGGCGACCAGCAGGATATCAATGGCGACCGCGCTCTGCAGCTCGATGAAGTCGCGTCGCGAGGTCTTCAACCGGCTTGCCGCCTGCCGCCACAGCCGGTCCGGCAGCTTCACGAGCCGCGCGAGCAGCTGCGGATCGTTGAACTGCCGGAGCGTCTCTTTGTTTTTCTTAGTCAGGCCGGACGGCATGGCGCCGAGCTTGCGGCGGATCGCCTTCAACGCCGCCAGTTGCTCGTCCGGCACCTTCACCCACTCCTTCGCGATCGCGATTAGCGAGCCAGCGATGCCGCGTGTATAGGCGGTCACCTTGCGTCCCTCGCTTTCCCAACGGTGCCGCAAGATCGTCTTGAACGTCTCCGCTGTAGCGAGCGCGCCGAGAGTGACGAGCTCCGCACTGTTCACGCCGCATGCAATCGCCGCGGTCACGGCCGAGTGAATGTGGTCCTTGCGCAGGTTACGTGTGCGCGGCGCCAGCTCCGACGCCCGGGCATTCTCGTCGAGCGGATCGGGGACCGCAGCCCACGCGAGGTAGCCCTCGACATCGTCTCGAAACGACGCCGGCAATTCATTCCACGGAAACCTGGGCGGGCCGTGCTGCCGCTTGGTGACTGCGATGGGCTGTAGCCCTTCGTTCGGCAGGCACAAAATGAGGGCATTCCAGGACCGCACGATATTCTGGCGCAGGTCGAGAATCTTCCTTGCAAGGCTCCCTGCCAGAAGCTCCTCAACGTACTGGTCACCCACCACCTTGGTGACGGCCGACGGGGCTATCTGGCGCTCGCTCGCCCAACGCGCGAAACGGGAAAGCCCGTGCCGTAGGTACGGGGACCCTGCCCGCTCGAACAGCGAGGACCAGCTCTCGCTCAGCTCGGCCGGCGCGGTCTTTAGCATCGGCAGCAGGCCGGAGGCGGCGATTGCCGCGGTCAGATCGCTGCGCAGGTTGGCCCAGCGCTTGCGTGAGACCTTGGCCTGGATCGGCACCATCAGGTCGAGGACCGCGCGAATGGCAGGGAGGTCGAGGGGGACGAATGCCGGCGTGCTATCGATAAGGGCCGCGTAGCAGGTGACGGCGGACCGCAGGTCCCGCAGCCGCGTCTGCGACAGCGCCGGATTGGCGGCAAGGCGGTCGAGGACGTCCTGTAGCGTCGGCCGCGCGGCCCCGGTCGGTACGGTTTGTATCGTCATGACGTTGGCTGTCCGGGTTCGACTGAGGTGGACTCAAACGGTCTCGCGGTGAATTTCGGGAACACTAGCATCGAATAAGTGGGACGATTATTCGAAGGGTGTTTTCCCGAAACTAGAAAAGCGACTGACATCACGTGACTTTCGGTGACAGATGATGACATCGTATTTATGGAGCTCGATGGGTCGCGACGAAGACCTTCAGATCGCTTTCAGCGATCCGCACCGTGGTGCCGAACTTGTGCTTGATCAGCATTCCATCGTCGATCCAGCGTCGAACCGTGCGCGTACACACGCCCAGGAGTTCAGACACCTCGGCGATGGTGTAAAACCTGCCCGTCCTATGACCCTGTCGTGGGAGAGCGCGGTCATTCG
>JARRNI010000516.1:0-3754 GCA_037385125.1 Pseudolabrys sp. | reverse complement strand
CGCAAAATGCCCAAAAGCCGGGCGGAACAGATCGCGCGCGAATATCTCACGCGGGTGAAAATCCCCGAGCAGGCCGGCAAGTATCCCGGCCAGCTTTCCGGCGGCCAGCAGCAGCGGGTGGCGATCGCGCGCGCGCTGTGCATGAATCCGAAGATCATGCTGTTCGATGAGCCGACCTCGGCGCTCGATCCAGAGATGGTCAAGGAGGTGCTCGACACCATGGTGGCGCTGGCGGAAGACGGCATGACCATGTTGGTGGTCACCCACGAAATGGGCTTCGCCCGTCAGGTCGCCAACCGCATCGTGTTCATGGACGAGGGCCAGATCATCGAAGCCAATGTACCGGAGCAGTTTTTTGCCCACCCGCAGCACGAGCGCACCAAGCTTTTCCTCAGCCAAATTCTGCGCTGAATCGGTTGAAAAACGCGCGCGATTTCGCGTCGCGCAACCCTGCTTGGGCGGCCGGGGCGCTGGCCGGCGGCGAAGTCGCTTGAAACTGTTTTTCATCTGCCGTGGTTGCAACCGGACGTGCATTGCCGATGCGGTTGCAAGATACGCGCAGCGGAAGGAACCAGGGCGGTTTCGCACCGTTAAATGTCACAGTATCGTCAACGAGAGCAATACCCTATGCGAATGTGACACGTTTTGATTGAAAGGTGGGGGAGACTTTGGAATCGGATTTTCATAGCAAAGAGCTATGGTTGCTGAGATTGCAGGTTGCGGGCTGGGTGCCATGGGGCTGAACGCCCGGCGCAACGCGCGCGGCAAGAACTTGCTCACGGCGCGCGAGTCGGAAGTCTTGACATGGGTTGCCCGCGGCAAGTCTGCTTGGGAAGTCGGCGAAATCCTCAACATCGCCAAGCGCACGGTGGACGAGCACGTGCAGACTGCGGTCCGTAAGCTGGGCGCGGTCAACAGCACGCACGCCGTGGCGATGGCGGTGCGCGACCGCATCATTTCGCTGTAGCGCCGGTTGTTCCGCGTAGATCCTCTTGCGGGCCATGCCGCCGTCGGCCACGAAATTGGCGCCGGTGACGAAGGCCGTGCGGCGGGCCGCGCGCGCCACGCGCTATCCTTTTTCCACCGGCAGGTCCGGCCGGCCGCCCCATTCCGACCAGGAGCCGTCATAGATGCGCGGCAGCGGCTTGCCGAGCACGTCGAGGCCGAGCGCCAGCACGACCGCGGTGACGCCGGAGCCGCAGGTGGTGATGACCGGCTTGTCGAGATCGACCTTGCCCTTCTCGAACGCCTTTTTGATGCGCTCGGGCGCCACCAGCTTGCCGTGCTCGACGATCTCGGCGAACGGCACATTGAACGAGCCCGGCATGTGGCCGGCGCGCAGGCCCGGCCGCGGCTCCGGCTCCTTGCCGGCGAAGCGGCCGGCCGAGCGGGCATCGACCACCTGGGCGCTGCCGTCGTTGAGCGCCATCAGCACATCGTCGTGCATGGCGACCGCGTAGGTGTCCATGCGGGCGTCGAAGGTTTTCGGCGTGCGCTTGACCTCGCCGGCTTCGAGCGGGCGGCCTTCCGCCTTCCACGCCGGCAGGCCGCCGTCGAGGATGAAGGCGTTCTTGGCGCCGAAGATCAGGAAGCTCCACCACACGCGCGGCGCCGAATAGAGGCCGACGGCGTCATAGACGACGATGGTGTCGTTCTCGCTGATGCCGAGCGCGCCGACTTGCTCGCCGAACTGGTCGGGCCCCGGCAGCATGTGCGGCAGCTCGGTGGAATGATCGGAAATGGCTTCGATGTCGAAGAACACCGCGCCGGGGATATGGGAGGCCAGGTATTCGGCCCGCGCGTCGCGTTTCTGGTTCGGCAGATAGTAGGAGGCGTCGACGACGACCACATCGGGCTTGCCGAGATTGTCGGCAAGCCATGCGGTCGATTTCAGCCAGCGGCTCACGGGGGCGGTCGTGCTCATGGGTCCTGGTGGTCCTGCCGGTTTTCGAATGGGGTCAATGCGGACTGTCACGCAATCGTTCCCGGGGCGCAACCGTCATGCCCGCTATATAAAGGACTACACCAGCGCCAGCCGCACGCGGCGGTTCTGCTTGCCCTTCTTCTCGATGCCGGTGATCGCGACGTTGCCGATCTCGGCGGTCGAGCGCACATGGGTGCCGCCGCAGGGTTGCAGGTCGAGGCCCTTGATCTCGATCAGCCGCACCTTGCCGGTGCCCTTGGGTGGCGCCACCGACATGGTCTTGACCAGGCCGGGGTTGGCCTCGAGCTCGGCGTCGTCGATCCAGCGGCTGGTGACGGGCGCGCCGCTCGCGACCATCTCGTTGAGCTTGGCGGTGACCTCGTCCTTGTCGGGGGTGGCGTCGGGGATGTCGAAGTCGAGGCGGCCGGTGCCGTCGCCGACCGAGCCGCCGGTCACGGGATAGGGCAGCACCGCCGACAACAGATGCAACGCGGTGTGCATGCGCATGCGCGCGTGGCGCTTTGCCCAGTCGATGGAGGCGGTGACAGTGTCGCCAACCTGGAGCGAGGAGATGTTGGCGCCCTCCGCCGGGACGTGGGCGATCTCGGTCTTGGCCTTGTCGGTATAGACCGCGTCGGCGATCGGGATTGACACGCCCGACTCGGTTCTGAGCCAGCCGGTGTCGCCGGGCTGGCCGCCGGAGGTGGCGTAGAACACCGTGCGCTCGAACACGATGCCCTTGTCGGTCAGGGCAACGACGGTCGCCGTGCACGATTGCAGATAGCTGTCGTCGCGGAACAGGCAGTCGGTAGTCATTAAAATCTCCGTTCATTCCCGCTCAAGCGGGAATCCAGACACAATATCACAACGCCAAGTGTCTTCTTCCACCGGGTCCCCGCTTTCGCGGGGACGAACGGTAAGAGGATCATGCTTTCACGAAAGGCGGCTCGATCGTCGATTGCCGCTCGAGCCATGCCGGCACCGGCAGGTTCTTGGCCCGCAGGAATTCCGGATTGAACAGTTTGGACTGATAGCGCGCGCCGCCGTCGCAGAGAATGGTGACGATGGTGTGATCGGGCCCTAGCTCCTTGCCGAGCCGGATGGCGCCGGCGACGTTGACGCCGGTGGAGCCGCCGAGGCACAGGCCTTCGTGCGCCATCAGGTCGAACACGATCGGCAGCGCTTCCTCGTCCGGGATCAGATAGGCCTTGTCGACCTTCATTTGCTCGACGATGGCCGTGACGCGGCCGAGGCCGATGCCCTCGGTGATCGAGCCGCCGTCGCTCGCCTTGGCTTCGCCGTGGGCGAACAGGTCGTACATCGCGGCGCCGCGCGGGTCGGCGACGCCGACGACGATGTCCTCGTTCTGCTCCTTCAGATAGCGCGATATGCCCGCGAGCGTGCCGCCGGTGCCGACCGAGCAGATGAAGGCGTCGACCTTGCCCTCGGTCTGCTGCCAGATCTCCGGGCCGGTGGTGACGTAGTGGGCCTTGCTGTTGTCGAGGTTGTTCCATTGATCGGCGAAGATGACGCCGTTCTTCTCGGTCTTCTTCAGTTCTTCCGCCAACCGGCGGCCGACGTGCTGGTAGTTGTTGGGGTTGGAGTAGGGCAGGGCCGGCACCTCGACGAGCTCGGCGCCGCACAGGCGCAGCATGTCCTTCTTTTCCTGGCTCTGCGTCTCCGGGATCACGATCACCGTGCGGTAGCCGCGCGCGTCGGCCACAACCGCGAGCCCGATGCCGGTGTTGCCGGCGGTCGATTCCACCACCAGCCCGCCGGGCTTGAGCTCGCCGCGCAGCTCGGCCTCCATGATCATCTGGCGGCCGGCGC
>JARRNI010000515.1:0-4312 GCA_037385125.1 Pseudolabrys sp. | reverse complement strand
CTGCCAATCCGATGTTCTGTTTCCCATGGTCGGCCCCTCCAAAAACCGACCACCCATGAGTCACAGAAAAACTGATTTCGGAATCCTATGCCGCTCAAAATCTGCCAAAGTAGTGCTAGGCGAAGCTCTCTTAATACGCTGGTGTCTGCTTTTGGCCGATTCTGTTGAAAAAGTCCGAGTGGCGACGCGACCAGAGTTTTTAAGCGCCGCAGGCGCGTTCTTAAAAAGCAGACGCGGGGGGGCCTCGTCTTTTGTCTGCCAATGAACGTAGCAGGCTCCAAATAGAATTGCAGTGCCAATCTAAGCCGAGCAAGGATGATGAAGTCGTTCCGATGGTTTTTCATTGCGGCTCAACTTTCGACTTTTTCAACAGAATCGGCCCATAGCGGACTTAACGTTCGCACTCTTGGAATGTCCTCTGCTCTCTGGCAGGACGCGGACCAAGAATTTCCTTTTGATCGAATCCATGCGAATCGCGATCCCGTCGCTTATCGTCAGGTGATAAGACCGGGCATCCGCCATCTGAGCTACGTGCCGATGACTCTGGGCAATATGCGCGCGAACGGCGCGCGCGTTGGCCGTGCGCTGCGAGGTGTGCCGGAGGGCCGTGGTATTGTCCGTCAACGACTACAGCGACGACGTGCCGGTGCCGGCGTTCGTCCTACTGATGATCTGCACCCGCTGCGGCGCGATCGGGGCCGATGCGAGGCCGAACTGGGCCGAGCGAGCCGTCGCGTGCACACTCGACGAACGCCAATCTGGGAGCGAGCAGACCCTCGACTTTGGCACTCGCGAGTGATACACATGCCCCTGCCGATGGGTACATAAGTAGCTGATTTTACTGGTGTTTGTGGTGGGATTTTGATCATCCCCCTGGCTCCACCATCCAGAGTACCAGGGCCTTTTGACGAACCATCAAAAAGGGCCGCTGTCTTGACACCTCCCGCCCCATTAAACGCACCAGTGAGGCTCTGAGAGCCAATACGGACTCCTCTGAGGGCAGCTTAGGGGAGGGGTTGTGGGGTAGATTGACCCCTCACACCTGATACAGCGCACGCGCGAGAGGACGGGGACGCTTGCAGCCTGTCAATCGAGCGTGAGGGGACCTTCTGAATTTGTCGTAAATCAATTCTTGGCGGTCCACAGTATAGATAGCATGTGAAAGCAGGGCGACCGGTTTTTGGAAGTTCCACGCAATGTCAGAAGATGAAAAGCCACCAGCACTCACATGCCAGGAGTGCAGCCACTGGCCACTGACGCTCACGGCTGTCATCCCAAGCGTCGGACCCTTGCCAGAGTTGCGCACCTACCGCTGCGACTACTGCGGGCATGTCGACACGTTCCCGGAAGCCGGAGACGATTGAGACCGCGCGGTGGGCCATGGGGTCTTGGGGTGGTTTGGAGTTTGTGTAGGGAGTGGCCCTTTAAAGGCGAAATCCTACCGCAAGGGGCATCACACCCCCGGCAAAGGTGACAGCCTCTGTGGCGGACCACCTAAACTAACCAGAGCCGTTCTGGGATGCGGGAGGATTAACCCCTCACACCCAATGCGGCGCACTCGCCTAAGGACGGAACGCGGCGCTGCTGCCAGTCAACCAGGGGGTGAAGCATTACCGCAATCAAGGCACCGCCAAGGTATGCTCTCCCGTTTTTGTGCTTTCATCGATAGTTTCGCGCAACCCAACCGCACCGGGAAATTTCGGTGCTGGCGGATCAGGGTCGCGGCTGAAATCTACCCGCAACACGTTGTTCTCGCGACTAATGATGAAACGACCCGATGTGCGCTGCATGATACACCTTTAAGCCTCCTTCGACTTCAACCCGATGATGTCAGTGCATAGGCGAGACAGCCAACCCGAGGATAAAAAATGCGCTTAGGAAAAAGCCGCTCCACCCAAGAAGCTGCTCCAACGTGATACGCTGTTTCATCGTTACCCTCGCCATCGATGTTTCAGAAGTAATGAGCAGTTGCTAATTTAGCATTTGCCCGTGACTACCAGAGCGGCGCGTATGCGGGCTTGTCGCGCGCAGATTGTTCCTGCATTTCGCCAGCACCCGCTTATAATGCGGAAGCCTGCCGTAGCTATCAGCCTCACGGTCAAGTGTGCGAAGCGCTTCCATGATATCGTCCCACTGGACAACACGGCCCGAGGTCGTAACCCGAAGATCGGGAGCGGCCTCAACCGCACAAGCGTCCGAAGCCCACGAGGCCAGAATGGCTCGCTTTTCGTTGAGTGTGAGGTCGGGATCGTGGACGACTTCGGAAGGATGGCCGAAGGCCCGTGCAGGATGCAGCAGTTGGTCTAGATCGAAATTCGCTTTTTGTCTGTCGCTCATGTCCTTTCTCCCTCGACAGCGGCTTGGCGAAACCCGTTACTTCACATGAATTGTGCGTGGTTTGGCTTCTTCCGCTTTTGGCAGTGTCAGCGAAAGAACGCCGTCCTTCATTTCCGCGCCGATCTTGCTCTGGTCGATCTTGCTTGATAGCTGGAAGCTTCTCGCATAGTGGCCGACGTTGTATTCTGTATAGAGCGGCTGCAGTCCCGAATATTTGGAAAGGTCAAGCCGCCCGTCAACATGGAGAACATCATCCTCAATGTTGATCTCGACATTGTTTTTTTCGATGCCCG
Source organism: Pseudolabrys sp. (assembly GCA_037385125.1). Lineage (GTDB taxonomy): Bacteria > Pseudomonadota > Alphaproteobacteria > Rhizobiales > Xanthobacteraceae > Pseudolabrys. The sequence goes on along the minus strand of JARRNI010000515.1, from coordinate 1,682 downwards.
GCATTTCGAGCACGACCTTCAACTCATTCGGCGTCTCATAAATGTCGGCATTCGGCAAAAATACACGCGCAGGAATGGTCGTCTCTTCCTTCTTTTCCACTTCCCGTTTCTTCTGAACCTGCAAATCTTGTGCAGAAGCCATCGCTCATTCTCCCAACATGCTTGTCAGCTCTAGCCTTTAATCATCCGATTTTGATCGTCCGGGGCTTGTCGCGCTCCGACCGGGGCAGGTAAAGCGCCAGAATGCCGTCCCGGTATTCCGCCTTGATGCCATTAGGGTCGAGTTGAACGGGAAGTGAAAGCGTGCGGTCAAATTCTCCGAACACACGTTCGCGACGATGCACGCTGACCCCTTCAGGGAGATCAACGTTCCTCTTACCGGCGATCCGGATCGTATTTTCCTGGGCCTGGATTTGTAGGTCGTTTTTATCGACGCCCGGCAATTCGACAATCGCCAGCAGTTCATCTCCCTGCTGGAATACGTTGATCGGCGGGAATGGGCCTTGCCCGGCAGTCTGATTTTGCAGCCAGTCGCTCGCTATCCGCGCTTCTAGCGCACGCTGCAGATTGAACAGCGTGTCAAAGGGGTCGGCATATACTGTCACCATGTTCGCACCCAGCGTTGTTTGCGGGGGCGAAAGACAATGGCATTAGGCTTGATCACCCCTCGCGGCGAAAAAATTTGGTTCGCCTTTTGGCACTGTCAAGGGGTGAGTGTCAGCCCCCATGCGTTTTTTATAAAGGAGGCTAAGTCATTGTAAAAAATATATTTTTAGCTAACCTTGCACCGCCCGCTCGAAAAGGTAGACCCGATACTTCATGCATAAGACTTTCTTTCGGGAACCGCTTGTGATGTCGCCTTCTGGCCCACATCGTCGCTTTGCGGCAATGCAACATGTCGGCTATCGGGGGCAAAGATGGGGTAATCGGCCGGCGGCTTGTGGATAGCTGAAGATTTTGGGTGCTGCGCTTCAGGCTGATGGTGAAACGAGGTCCGTGTGTACGGCCTCAAGCATCAGAAGGAGAAGCGCAGCATGAACCATTTTGCTGGATTGGACGTATCGGTCAAGGAGACCAGCGTCTGCATTGTGGAGATTGGGCTGGAAGCTGGACCACTTCGCCCGCATACTGTCCTGGTTATTGAGCCAGACGTGGGCGATGAACACCGCGAGCAAGCCGAAGACGACGGCAAAGCCGGTCATGACGAAAGTGCTGGCGCGCACGGCGGACTGTCCCGTTTGACGCAAAACCGAAATTTGGTCGCTTTCTTGGGTAGGACAGTAGTGGGCAGGTGTAGTTCAATTACTAACGGCATAGGCGGCATCTGGGCCTATGCTGAAGAGGCGCTGAATTCCTATTGTTTACGATCGGTATCCAAAGTGATGAAGGTCAGGTAACCCCGCCGCGTTTAGTGCTAACGCTTCGTATGCAAGCGCGGCACATAATGCTCCGTTCAGCCTAATACTTTGCTGCGCGACGCGGCACGCTTGTAAAACCAATGCTTTTTGCAGGCCCCGGCCACCCGTGCACGCGCCGGACGGCGCGCGGTAAGCGTTCGGAAAGGCTTTCAATTACCCACATTTCGACGCTGGCCGCATGAGGCAAGCAAATCAGATTTCTTGAATCGGATGAATCGGTTGTGATTCCTTTTCGAGCACCCTAATCGATTCGGAGGGTGCTTC
>JARRNI010000514.1:0-3769 GCA_037385125.1 Pseudolabrys sp. | reverse complement strand
CAGTACAGTTTCGCCGAGCCGCACCATTCGCTGGTGCCGAGCGGCGGCCGCTGGCCCCACAGCGCGGCGGCGGCCTCGTTGAAATAGGTGATGCGGCCGGCGGCGTCGGTGGTGTAGACCGCGGCCGGCAGAGCATCAAGCAGGCGGTAAAAGTGCTGTTCGCGCTCGCGTCCGGCTTCCTGCTGCTGGCGCAGCGCGCCGGCGATCGAGACGACATTACGCTGGACGGCGCCTCGGCGGCTTTCCGTCACCGCGCGCGTGGACAAGGCGCCTTCAAGCTCGCTCTCGAGTTCGATTGGCTGGTCCACTCCCGTCCCGCTATGCAGCATCGCGGCCCCAGACTGCGGCATATGCAGAATCGACCCCACTCCGCAAAACGAAAACGCCGGAAAGGCGCAATGGTTGCGCGCGGGACGTAAATTTTTCATCCTGACGCCATATTTTACCTTAACGATTTCAAAAGTTTCTCGCGCAAGGTCGGTTCAGCCGCTTTGCCATCATCATTGCGCGGCCGGGCGTGCGGAACACGACATAGAGACCCGCAACGACGAGCCCATCACTCCGCCGCTTCCGCCGGCGCGCCTTGCGCCAGCCGCGGGTCGAGCATGCAAGCCTCCTCCCAGCTGATCGCGTTGAGCGAATTTGACGACTTTGCCGACGCCGTCGGTCTGCGCGCACAGCATGCCGAGCTCGATGATCTCCCCGTCGGAGAAATCCTTCTGCAAGTCGGCGTAGACCTCGTCCTTGTCGATGGCGTGCTCGCCCTGCTTGAACAGCCCGGCGTATTGCAGCGCCGCCTTCTCGCGCGGTGTGAACTTGTCGCTCGCCGCGAAGTCCGCCAGATCGGCGATCAAGTCCTCGGTCAGCCCCTCCGCCTTGGCGACGTTGGAACGCACGGTCGAGCAGTAGCCGCACTGGTGCGCCACCGAGATCTTGATGCGGTACATTTCCTTCAAGCGATGCGGCAGCACGCCGTCGTAAAGCACCTTGTTCCAACATTCGACCCAAGCGCTGCCGACCGCGCTGCGCATCATGATGGAGACCACGCGCGGATCGGGCGCGCCGGTGCGCTCGGCGCTTTCGATCATGGCGCTTGCTTGCGGCGTCTTCTCGCTGTCCTCGATGTAACGCAGGCGCGGCATGGAGTCTCTCCCTGTTGGTTGCCGGAACACTACGGGCGCGGCCCGCCCGGGCAAGCCCGCACAAGCCCGCACTCGCTCACGCTTGTGCTATGAGGGTCCCATGGCTGTGACCGTCCTGAAATGGCTCCTGATCGCGGCGCTCGGCTACGGCGTGCTGCTCGCGCTGATGACTGCGTTCCAGCGCAAGATGATGTATTTCCCGGACAGCCGCCGCCACCCGCCGGCGTCGGTTGGCCTGCCTCAGGCCGAGGAAGTGCAGCTTCAGACTTCAGATGGTGAAAAGCTGATCGCCTGGCATGTGCCGTCGCGTGACGGCAAGCCGGTGGTGCTCTATTTCCAGGGCAATGGCGGCGGACTCGACCTGCGGGTCGGCCGCTTCCATTGGTTGATCGACGACGGCACCGGGCTGATCGCGCTCAACTACCGCGGCTATGGCGGTTCGACCGGATTCCCCAGCGAGCCGGGGTTGATCCTCGACGCGGTGGCGGCCTACGCCCTCGCCGCCGCGCGCTATCCGCCGCAGCGCTTGGTGCTGTGGGGCGAGTCGCTCGGCACGGCCGTGGCGATCGCGCTCGCCTCGACACACCAGGTGGCCGGCGTCATCCTCGATGCGCCGTTTACGTCGGCCGCCGACGTCGGCGCCGCCGCCTATCCCTTTCTGCCGGTGCGCTGGCTGATCAAGGACGCCTGGCGCTCCGATCAGCGCATTGCAAAGGTCAAGGCGCCGATCCTGGTGCGGCACGGCACAGGCGACCGGGTCGTGCCGATCCGCTTCGGCGAGCGGCTGTTCAAGCTCGCCCCCGAGCCCAAGCGCTTTCTGCGCGTCTCCGGAGCCGGTCATGTCGATCTCGACGAGGACGGCACGGTGGGTGCGGTGCGGCAGTTTTTGGCCGCCCTCGCGGGCTGACGGAGGGTATTCCGATACGCGGGCGGATTGCCTAGGATGGGGCGGGCCACAAGGGGGGAATGTACGATGTCGAAACGCATCATGGCGCTCGCCCTCGCGACCGGGCTGCTGTTCGTGCATGGCGCGTTCGCCGCCGAGCCGATCCGCAACATCGCAATTCAGGTTCCGCCTTATTTCGAGCCGCTTCGCTCACGCCCGACTCCAAGCCGCACATCGCCGTCGGCAACAAATACGACAAGCTGCTCAAATCGGAGCGGTCGGTGGACATCCTCAAGGTACGCGACAAGATCAAGGCCGATTCCAAGAGTGTCTCGCCGATGAGCATGATGGTGCTGGCCATCCGCCTCTACGACGTCGGCCTGCGCGACGAAGCCGTGTTCTGGTACTACGCCGCCGAGGATCACTGCCTGGAGCCTACGAAGGTGATCGACCTGCAGGCCTCCGGTCTCGACAAAGCCGACCAGGCCATGCGCGGCTTCACCGCTGCGCTCAGCCCAATCATCAAGGGCTATGCCTTCTGCGACCTGGCCAAGCAGCAGGTGCAGCGCCAGAAGGCGCTCGAATGGACCGAGAATAACCCCTACGGGACCGTCTTGGCCGAGCGCTTCACCGCCAGGCCAGGCGACCGCGCCGCCAATCTGCAGCTCGCCATCGCCGATGTTAAGCGGAACGCCGCAGAGGAGCGCGCCTATTTCGCCAATGCGCGCAAGCGCCGGGCATTCTACGCCAAGCGCAAGCGCCATCAGGACGACGTCAAGTATTGCTGGAAATAGCCGAAGGAGCCGTCAATGCTGTTTGGACCCTGCCTGCAGGATCAGGGCGCCTCGTTCCTGCCGGCCGCCGCTTCCGGTGGTGTCGGCTTCGTCACGGCCATGATGGCGGCGCTCGCCGCCGGCGGCCGCACGCAGCCTGCCAAGACCTTGCGCGACGAGGTGCCGATGGTCGACCGGGTCGCCGTGCGGATCGTCACCGACAACGTCGTCCTCCAGTTCGTGCCCAACGTCAAGCGTGACGGCCTGACCATCGAGCGCAACAAGGGCAATACCCACCCCGACAAGCCGCCGCGCAAGGTGCTCAACGGCGAATGGGGGCTCGCTATGCACGCAGTATCGAGCCGCGGCGACGAAACCCGCCACGTGCTGATCGACTTCGGCTACACGCCGGAAGTGCTGCTCAACAATATGGAGATCCTCAAGGTCGATCCCGCCCAGTTCGACGCCATGGTGCTGAGCCACGGCCATTACGACCATTTCGGCGGCATGGTCGGCTTCCTCAATGCGCACGGCGGCGCGCTGAAGATGAACCTGCCGTTCTATGTGGGGGGCGAGGACTGCTTTTGCGTTCGCCGCAATGCCGGCGGCCAGTTCGGCGCGCTCGACCGCAAGGCGATCCTCGACGCCGCGCTCTCCCTGATGATGGCCGAGGAACCGGCCGTCGTCGCCGACCATGCCTTCACCACCGGCCGCATCGGCAAGCACTCGTTCGAGACCCCGCTGAAGGCCACCAACGAGATTATCGGCATTTTCGACGGCTTCGGCTGCTATCCCGAAAAGATGCCCGCGGAAAAGAACACCGGCACTTACATTCCCGACGATTTCGACCACGAGCTCGCCACCAGCTACCTGATCAAGGACCGCGGGCTGGTCGTGCTCACCTCGTGCAGCCATCGCGGCGTCATCAACACCGTGCGCCAGGCGCAGGCCGCCTCCGGCGTCGACAA
>JARRNI010000513.1:0-3778 GCA_037385125.1 Pseudolabrys sp. | reverse complement strand
GGGCGCCTCGCGCACCTCGGCCGGCAACAGCGGCGCAAAATGCGCGATCGGCTCGGGCGCCAACTCGAAGGCGAGGACGCCGGCGGGGTTGATGCCCACGCGGCGCTCGTGCCAGCCGTCCTCCCGCTTGACCGCCTGGTTCACCGGCAGCGCATCGAAAAATTCATTGGCGACGATGATGGCCGGGCCCTCCGGCACCTCGCTCAGCGCGCCGTGCCAGAATTTTTCCATCGGCAGGTCGGCCAAAGCCTGTTCCTGCTGCGCCCGCAGGGGCGCGCTGATCTCCACCAGATGCAGCACGACTGCCTCGCGGAAGCCGGGCATGACCTTGGCCGCGCGCAGCGCGTCCGCCATCATGGTGCCGCGGCCGGGGCCAAGCTCGACGACGCGCACATTGGCCGGCTCGCCCATGCGGTTCCACACTGCAGCCGTCCAGATGCCGATCAGCTCGCCGAACATTTGGCTGATCTCCGGCGAGGTGACGAAGTCGGCGCGGGCGCCGATCGGATCGCGCGTGGCGTAGTAGCCGTGCTGCGGATCGCTTAAGCACAGCGCCATGTATTCGCTCACGGGCATGGGTCCCGCCGCTTTGATGCGCCGGCGGATTTCGGCTTCCAGCGGCGAGATATCGTCGGTCATTGCGTTTTCAGCGGTGGGTGCTTCAGCGCATAGACGATGAAGCCGACGCCGGCCAGGAACAGCGGGATCGACAGCAATTGCCCCATGGTGATGCCGCCCCAGAGAAAGCCAAGCTGTACGTCGGGCTCGCGGAAGAATTCACAGAATGTGCGCGCGACAGCGTAGCCGACCGCGAAACAGCCGACCACCAGTCCCGGCCGCTTGAGCGCGCCGCGGCGCACCGCGAGCGCCAGCATGATCAGCAGCACGATGCCCTCTAGCGCCGCCTCGTAGAGCTGGCTCGGGTGGCGCGGGATCGGCCCGCCGGTGGGAAAGATCATGGCCCAGGGCACGTCGGTCGGCCGGCCCCACAATTCGCCGTTGACGAAATTGGCGATGCGGCCGAGGAACAGGCCGATCGGCGCGACGGCGCAGGTAATGTCGCCGAGGGAGAGCACCGGGATGCCGCGGCTGCGCGCGAACAGGAACACCGCCACCACCACGCCGATGAAGCCGCCGTGGAACGACATGCCGCCGTGCCAGAGCTGAAAGATCTGCAGCGGGTGTGCGGCGAAATAGGGCAGGTTGTAGAACAGCACATAACCGATGCGTCCGCCCAAGATGATCCCGAGTGTGACCCACAGGATGAAATCGTCGAAATCGATGACGGTGAGCGGCGCCCTGCCACCCCACAGGCGCTCCGTGCGCACGATGGCGCGGGCATAGACCCAGCCGATCAGGATACCTGCGATATAGGCGAGGGCGTACCAGCGGATAGCGAAGGGGCCGAGGTGAACCATCACCGGGTCGAAATGAGGGTAGGGGATCAGAAGCAAAGGCATTAGGGAGTCCGCTAGGGGGTGGCGAGCGTGTCGCGCGGCTTGCGCCTCAGCGCGAAAACGACGAAGGCAAGCCCAATGACGATCATCGGCATCGACAGCAACATGCCCATGGTGAACCCATGGTTGAGCTTTTCCAGTTGCGGGTCCGGCGCGCGGAAGAATTCGGCGATGGTGCGGGTTATACCGTAGCCGGCGAGGAACACCCCGAAGGCGAGGCCAGGCCGCTTCAATCCGCCGGCGCGCACCACAAGCGCCAGCACGACGAACAGCACGAGGCCTTCCAGCCCCGCCTCGTAGAGCTGGCTCGGATGGCGCGGGATGGGCCCCGCGTCCGGGAACACCATAGCCCAGGGCACGTTGCTCGGCCGGCCCCACAATTCGTCATTGATGAAGTTGGCGATGCGGCCCAAGAACAAGCCGATCGGCGCCACCACGCAGACGACATCGCCGAGCGAGAGCACTGGAATGCGCCTCCAGCGCGCGAACAGCAGGCCGGCGATCGCCACGCCGATGAGGCCGCCGTGGAAGGCCATGCCGCCGTGCCAGATCTCCACGATCTCGCGCGGATGGGCGGCATAATAGGGCCACTCGTAGATCAGGACATCACCGAGGCGGCCGCCGACCACCACGCCGAGCGTCGCCCACAGCATGAAATCGTCCATGTCGTCGGGGATGAGCGGTGCCTTGCCGCCCCACAGCCGCGCGCGGCCGATGATAGCGCGGGCATAAAGCCAGCCGAGCAGGATGCCCGCGACATAGGCGAGCGCGTACCAGCGGATCACCAGCGGGCCGTATTCGAACAGCACCGGCTCGACCTGGGGGTAGGGGATGAGCGCGAGGGACATTTGGCTTCTGCTTAGCGGCGGGGGGCGGCGGTCTTATGGCACGGCGGCGCGGATGCGTATATGCCGCCTCTTGCGGGCGAGGAACCGCTTCGCCATTGTTGAGGCCCGATCAGCCTCAAGTCGGCGCTAGGAGAGAGCCATGACCCAGACCAGCAACCGCCTTTTCGACGAGATGGCGCGCCTGATGAACGATGCGGCCGGCGTCGCGCAAGGGGTGCGGCGGGAATTCGATACGCTGTTCCGCGGCCAGATCGAGCGCATCCTGCGCGAGTTCGAGGTGGTGCAGCGCGAGGAATTCGAGGCGGTCAAGGAAATGGCGGTGCTGGCGCGCGAGGAGAACGAGGAGCTGAAGGAGCGCATTGCGGCGCTCGAGGCGAAGCTGGGCGAGGGCAGGCCTGAGAAGCCGGCGGCAAAGTCTGGCAAGAAGGGCAAGAGCGCGGCGGCCGAAAAAGACGCGGACGCCGACTAGACCGTCAGGGGCGCCTGGCTGAAGGCCCCAATTCCGCAGCGAGACGAACTTAATCTCGGCTTTGCAAGCTTCGCGGCTTCGGCCCGCAATGCCGCGGATATCGCCCTTCCTTGCCTCCGCCTGCCCCGCGCGCTATATCCCCGCCGAACACGCGGTCCCCGGCACCCCTGGAGGCTTACTGCGTGCAGGGGCGGCAAAAAGCCGCCTTTTTCCATTGGCTTAGACGAGGATACTGAAATGGCGAATGTCCAGGAACTGAAGGCGTTCGCGCGTCCGAAAGGCGGCAAGGGGGCCGCCCGGGCCGCGCGCCGCTCCGGCCGCGTGCCGGGGGTGATCTACGGCGAGAGCAAGCCCCCGCTCATGGTGCTGATCGAGCACGACGAGCTGAAGAAGCGCATCTACCAGGGCCGCTTCCTCACCACGCTCTACGAACTCGACATCGAGGGCGAAAAGCACCGCGTGATCCCGCGCGACTTCCAGCTCGACGCGCTCAAGGACCTGCCGATGCATGTCGACTTCCTGCGTGTGTCGGCCGGCGCCTCGATCCGCGTGCATGTGCCCGTGCACGTGCTCAACACGGACCAGTCGCCCGGCGTCAAGCGCGGCGGTGCCGTCAACATCGTCACCCACACCCTCGAAGTGGTGTGCCCGGCCGAGGCGATTCCGGAATCGATCGACGTCGACATTGCCGGCCTGGAGATCAGCCATTCCAAGCATCTCAGCGACGTGACCCTGCCCGCGGACGTGCGGGTGATCGGGCCGGAGGAGATGACGCTGGTGACCATCGTGGCGCCGTCCGGCTATGCTGAAGAGATGAAGGCCGCCGCCGAGGCTGCCGCCGCGGCGCCCGGTGCCGAAGGTGCTGCCGCTGCGGCTCCCGGTGCCGCGCCTGGCGCTGCGCCGGCGGCTGGCGCCGCTGCGCCCGCGCCCGAGAAGAAGTGAGGCGGCGCGGCCGTCTCCACTTTCGCGCTTTCGGGATAGCGCATGATCCCGAAAAGACCCGT
>JARRNI010000512.1:0-3779 GCA_037385125.1 Pseudolabrys sp. | reverse complement strand
GGCGCAGCATGAGCCGTTCATCGCCGCGCAGCAATGGGCGGCAGGCGTCGGTGAGCCGCAGGGCACCGTGGCCTTCCAGGTCCACCGCCAGCAGGCCGCGGGCGATGAGTTGGCGGAACAGTCCGCGCCACTCGCTGTTGCTCAGTTCCTGGCCTATGCCAAAGGTACTGAGCTTATGGTGGCCGAAGCGCTGGATGCGCTCGTCTTCTTTGCCCAGCAATACCTCCACCAGATAATTCACGCCGAAGCGCTGGCCGGTGCGATGGACGCAGGACAGGGCCTTTTGCGCGGGGATGGAAGCATCCCAGGTCTGGGGCGGATCGAGGCAATTATCGCAATTGCCGCAGGCATCGGGCGGTGCATCATTGAAATAGTCCAGCAACGCCCGGCGGCGGCAGGTGGTGAGTTCGCACAGGCCGAGCATGGCATCGAGCTTGTGGCGCTCGACGCGCATGTGGGTGTCGTCGGCCACCGAGGTCTCTAGCATCTGCCGCAGGGTGATGACATCCTGCAGTCCATAGATCATCCAGGCATCCGCCGCCAGGCCGTCGCGGCCGGCGCGGCCGGTCTCCTGATAATAGGCCTCGACGCTCTTGGGAAGATTGAGATGAGCGACGAAGCGCACGTTGGGTTTGTCTATTCCCATGCCGAAGGCGATGGTAGCGACGATGATCACGCCCTCTTCATTGAGAAACTGCGCCTGATGTCGTTCACGCAGTCCGGCATCCAGCCCGGCGTGATAGGGCAGGGCGGTCAGGCCCTGGTCGGTCAGCCAGGCGGCGATCTCCTCCACGCGCTTGCGCGACAGACAATAGATGATGCCGGCCTCATCCGGGTGTTCGGCGCGGATGAAGCGCAGCAGCTGTTCGCGCGCGCTGCCGCCGCGCCCATCGGCCTGGGTGATGCGATACCGGATGTTGGGACGATCGAAGCCGCTGATGAACTGCCGGGCGTTTTCCAGACCGAGTCGGGCGACGATCTCGCGGCGCGTGGGCGCATCGGCAGTGGCGGTCAGGGCGATGCGCGGCGCGTCGGGAAAACGTTCATGCAATATGGAAAGCTGGATGTATTCGGGGCGGAAGTCATGTCCCCATTGCGACACGCAATGCGCCTCGTCGATGGCGAACAGCGCGATTTCGCTCCGCGCCAGCAGCTCCAGGCTGCGCTCCGTCATCAGCCGCTCCGGGGCGATGTACAGCAGATCGAGTTCGCCCTCCAGCAACTGGCGTTCGACGGCATGTGCCGCCGCGGCGTCGAGGGTGGAGTTGAGGAAGGCGGCGCGGACCCCGGCCTGCCGGAGTGCGGCCACCTGGTCGTGCATGAGGGCGATTAGCGGTGAGATCACGATGCCGGCACCGGGACGGGCGATGGCGGGAATCTGGTAACACAGCGATTTGCCGCCGCCGGTGGGCATGAGCACCAGGGCGTCGCCGCCGCCCATGAGCGTGGCGATCACTTCCTCTTGAGGCGCGCGGAAATGTTCGTAACCGAACACGTTGCGCAGAATCTGGTGGGCGGCGTCTTCCATGGCAATTTCCGTGATCAGTGCGATCAGGCCTTTCTCGTGTAGCGGTGCTTTACCCCTATCGGGAACCATTGCGGATCGCCGTGGGGTTTCAAGGTGATCATAGGCCGTTGGTATTCGGCCGGGACGTAGTTGGCGAACTCGCTGTTGAGCCTGCGCAGTTGAGTCAATATGGCCTCGGCGATTACCCCATTCTGCTCTTTATCGGCGCCGACGCCCGGCAGCAGCTCCACCACGATGCCCAGGGCCTCGTTGCGATCGGCAGTCTCCACCACCTGCAGGACAAATTTGCCGCTGACCCAGTCGCGGACCTTCGCTTGTTCCAGGCCCACGCTGATGTTCTCCGGATAGACGTTGGCGCCGAAATACGAGACGGTGAAATCGGCGCGGCCGAACAGGTAGACGAAGGGCAGTGCCCAGTAGCCGCGGCGCTCATCGCGCGGCGCCTCGCCGGCCTGCTTACTGCCGGCATCGGCGAGGATGCGCATCATCTCGGCGTAGGGAATGACGCCGCCCTTGTCGGCGATGTGATAGCGCACTAGCGGCACGCCGTTGTCGCCGCTTACCACTAAGGTGCCGTCGTGCACCTCGAAATAGCGGCTGAGGGGGTCGTATTGCACCAGGGTGGGCAGACGCGACTCGCCGAACACCTCGCGCGCCACCTCGGGCCGGGCCGCGAAGAACCGGCGGATTCCTATACTGAGCGGGGTCTCGTTGCCCAGAACCCCGCCGTCGGCAGTGCCGTACAGCGCGGCGCTGGCGGTCGCCGGATCCGCGGCGCCGATGCGACCGCAAACCAGTTCTCGCCATTCCTCGCTGAATACCTCCCCGGCGAAGACCAATTTGGGTTGATAGCGCGGCCAGACGATGCCCTCGGCATGGCCGCTGTCGATGATGTCCTTTATATAAGGTGGGTAGCCCAGCAGCACGATCTGGGCATAGTGGGGGCCCAGCTCCTTAACGATTCGAAAAATCTCGTCTTTTTTGTTGCCCGGCGTCACGGTGGTGATGGGATAGCCCTTGGCAGCCAGGTGACGGCAGCAGGCGGCGGTGAACATGCCGCCCACCCAGCTACCCATGGCGAAACACACCACAGCCAGGGTGGCGCGGCGGTCGGCGTGGAAGACGTGGAAGAGCTGTTCGAAACGGAAGGCGATATCCAGTTCATGCCGCAGGCTGCGCGGCCAGATCATGGGGGTGCCGGTGGAGCCGGAAGAGACCGCCAGCATGTCGCACTGGGAGAGGTCACCGCCGGGACAGCGCTCCTCCAGCGCATAAGCGCGCATGTAATTCTGCTTGGTCATCAACGGCAGACTGTGGCAGTCCGCGAGGGTTTTGATGTCGTCCGGATTGATACCGTAGGTCGTGAGGAAGCGGCGGTAGGCCGGAACGGTTTCCGCGGCCGAACGGAACAGCGCCAGCAGGGGGGCGTCGCTGCCGGTCTGGCGATGGCGGTTCAGCCGTTCATCCAGCGGCGTGGCGAGAAAGCCCTGCCAGGCGGCGAGGGTGCGGTGTGTGCGGCTGGACATGCTTTCCCCGGCGGAGATCATGGAGGTACTTTAACAGAGGACCCGCCGGCAGTTGAGCGCCGCGCTTTCTTATGCCGGAAAAGCCCGCTACCATTGGGGCAGGGAGAAGAGAGGGGAAATTATAATGGCAGCATCCGAGGGCGGGCTGCACGGCCATATGGGCGGGCTGGTGTGGTTTATGGAAATTGCCTCCGTGGTTTTTGTCCTGGCGGTGTTCGTTTTCTATTTCATGCTCAAACGATCGATCAAAAAGAAGAAGGCCGCCAGCGCCGTGGAAACCAAGGAAAAAAAGCCTTCCGACGGCTAGTTCGACCGCCTGCAGGTTCTTAGTGCCAGGCCGCGGGCGGAGTGCGTCCCCTCCCTGCTTTTGCTATTGTTAGGCTTTCAAGTCAACTTTGAGATCGCCATGCCCCAGTATCGTTCCCGCACCACCACCCACGGCCGCAACATGGCCGGCGCCCGCGCCCTGTGGCGCGCGACCGGGATGAAGAATGACGATTTTGGCAAGCCCATCATCGCCATAGCCAATTCCTTCACCCAGTTCGTGCCCGGCCATGTGCACCTCAAGGACCTGGGGCAACTGGTGGCCCGCGAGATCGAACGCGCCGGCGGGGTGGCCAAGGAATTCAACACCATCGCCGTGGACGACGGCATCGCCATGGGCCACGGCGGCATGCTCTACAGCCTGCCTTCGCGAGAGATCATCGCCGACTCGGTGGAGTACA
>JARRNI010000511.1:0-3806 GCA_037385125.1 Pseudolabrys sp. | reverse complement strand
TACAAAAATGATCGGTGTGATAATATTGTCGATGCTGAGCGTACCTATCGGACGGTCCCATTTGTTTTCCGGCCATTTAATGTACAAAATCAATAATATCACACCATAGACCACAATGCGCGCAATGAACCCGAGCCGTGGCAGATTTTCTGACCACCAGGCGCGCAGGCCCATTTTCTTTTGTTCAATTCTTTCGCCTAAGCTGACCTTTGGGGCCTGCTGCCGCTGCCTTTGCTGTGCTTCGTGCAGTTCTTTTAATGGATTGTGTGGAGGCATCGGTGAGATCCCCCATTTCCAGAAACATTCGCTACAATCTGGGTGTGACCGCAGGTTTTTTGTTCGCGAATCTCACCATGATGCCGGCGCGAAGCATCGCGGATTTGCTCGACACCATCGTTATCCGCTGGGGCGGCGGCGGCGACGTGCAAGCCGGAAACAGTCTAATCGTCCTCAAAATCTATGAGGAAGGCCGCGAAAATTGGCAGCGCGAAACGCTGGATTGGTGCATTGGCCCGTCGCCTCGCAAGGGGGCGGCGGGTTTCCTCTCCCATATACCGTCAAGAGAGACCGTCCGCTTCCGAGGGCAAGACCGACATCGCTGCCGCAGCTTGAAATGCCGGCTGATGATCCATTTCCGACACGGCTGCCGGTGGGCAAATGACCATTCGCACGCCCGCTAGCGCGCCAATTTACCTGAAAATACGGTCACTTCCTTTCCATCGGCCGTTACGACGCTGCGAAATTCCATTGCGCCGCTGCGCGGCAACATAAACGTGACCTTTTCTACCATATGCGTGCCGTTCTGCTCCCACGCACGATGCGCCTTCATCGTCTTTGCATCCGTCCATTCTGTCATGAGGTCGCTGGCCTCACCTTGGTTGGTGAGCGCATACCAATGTCCCTTGCCAGTTACCGCGTCGACTCCGAAAAGGTCCGCTTCGGTCATGGTTATTTTCTCGCTCTTGGCCACCATTGCACATCGCACAGCCCAGCCGGATGCCGCCTTGAAGCATGACACGTTGATTGTCAGCGGCACCGGAGCTTTGCCAGCCTCGGCAACTTGCCCATTGCCCTTCCAATGTCCGAGATACGGGTAATAACGTGATGCCGCTAGCGTCTTGGCTGTGAGTGTCGCGGCCACAGTGACTGCGGGAAAAAGCAAAGCCCCGACGCTCAGTAGGATTGCTGCAATTCGGCAAGAGGCGTTCATCGAATAGCTCCCAATATTGGACTGGCAAGAGGATATCATTCCACTGATCGTGATTGCTGCCGCCAAGAGCTTTCCGATCTCCTTTCGACGCAGCATCGATCTCGATCTTTATTTCCGGCGCTGGTTTTTCAGTCATTGGGACTTTCCAATTCGTTTTGCAGAAATGAGCTAATGCATTGATGCTGTTGATTGCGAAAAGGTGCAGTTTTGCAGCTAAGTGCTTGGCCGGTTTGAAAGCCATGCCGCCTTCCAAGCTGATGACGAGGGTTCGAGTCCCTTCGCCCGCTCCAGCCTTCCGCCAGGCTCATACTCAGGTAAGCGATCCGGTAAGTAGCCGGCGGCGCGAAAAGCCCGCCACCGTTGCCGGTAACGGGCCGTAGTGACCGCCGATACGTCAACCTAGCCGAGGTATTTTCCCTTCCAACTGGGCTGCGACTCAGATGGAATTAGCCGCGCTCCCCGCTCATGGGACTACTTGCTCGGCTCACCCTCCCCCGGCGGGCCGACTCTTTTTGTGCAAACAAATGCGGCCAATGACCCTCGGCCTGGCGTGGCCGGTGTCTTGCTTTTTGGGAGCCCATCTGCCGGCGCCGAGCACGAGAAACGTCAGCCTTGCTGCTGTTTAATCGATAGCCAATGGCTATGATCTCAGCATGCCGGTGATTCGGAAAAAGTTTATGGAGCAGGCCGCCATAGCGGTAGCAGCGCTCATTTTAGCGCTGATCGTGATCGGAATGTTGCTTGGCATACCTTTGAAATAGCGATTGCGCAGCTCCGACTTTGTCCCTGCAATCAGGGAGTTAGAAAACTTGTGGCCAAATCGCCACAGCGACTAAAATTGTTGAGTATTTCGCACAGCTCGGCTTTGATAAGTGAACCGCCCCGAGTTTGCCGGAGGCCGTTTCGTTTGAGTCACGCTGCCATGGCCGGCTCTTCGAGCATAGCGTAGTAGCGTGCCTCGGCTTCGGCCGGCGGGATGTTGCCGCTGGGCTCCAAGAGCCGGCGATTGTTGAACCAGTCGACCCATTCCAGCGTCGCGAACTCGACGGCCTCGAAGCTACGCCACGGTCGGCGCCGATGAATAACCTCGGCCTTGTAGAGGCCATGGATCGTTTCGGCGAGCGCGTTGTCATAGGAATCTCCCACGCTGCCGACCGACGGTTCGATGTCTGCGTCTGCCAGCCGCTCGGTAAATCGGATCGATAGGTGCTGGGCGGATTCATTCGGCCCTCGCAACAGAGTTGTTGTTGGCCGATAGAAGCAGTTGGTCGAGCACCTCTGCCGGCGTTCTGGCGCAGCAGCCCATTTGTGTTCTCGTTGGTACCGCGCTGCCATGGGCTCCGAGGTTCGCAGAAGTAGACCTGCACGCCCGCATCGATCCGAACGTCGCCCGTGCCTCTTCATCGCAACCTCCTTCATCAAGATGTTGCGACGACCACTTGAGTCCGCTTTGGCTCCCTCTATCGCTGTGATGGATCAGCCCGCCGCCATGCACGGGCCGCCGGTCATGAAGGGCTTGTTCCAGCGCGTCGAGAACGAAGCCAGCATGTGCGGTCCTGCTCGCCCGCCATCCGACAATACGGCGCGCATAGGCGTCGATGACGAAGGCGACATAGACGAAGCCGGCCCAGCTCGCGACATAGGTGAAATCGGAGAGCCACAGCCTGTTGGGCGCTGGGGCATGGAACTGGCGATTGACATGGTCGAGCGGACAGGGGGCGCCCTTGTCGCTCACCGTGGTGCGGATCGATTTGCCGCGGATGATGCCGCCGAGGCCCATTTCCCGCATAAGCCGCGAGACCGTGCAGCGGGCGACATCGACGCCTTCCCGCTTCAATTGCCGCCACACCTTGCGCACGCCATAGACACGGAAGTTCTCCTCGAACACGCGCTGCACCGCGGCCTTCAGCGCTTCGTCCCGCTTCGCCCGAGCAGATAGCCGAGAGAAATCGCACCGCTTGGCGACATAGTCGTGATAGGTCGACGGGGCGATCGGCAGCACCTTGCAGATCGGCTCGGCCCCATGCGCCTCGCGCTGATCGTCGATGAAGGCGATCATGGCTTGAACCGGCGGTCGAGCTCCGCCTGGGCAAAATATGCGGATGCCTTGCGCAGGATCTCATTGGCCTGTCGAAGCTCTCGATTCTCGCGCTCCAGGGCTTTCAGCTTCTCGGCGGCCCCGGTGGGAATGCCGGCACGCACGCCACTGTCCACCTCCGCCTTCTTCACCCACTCATTGAGCGTCTGCGCCGTGCAGCCGATCTTGGCCGCGATCGAGGACACCGCCGCCCAGCGCGATGCATGCTCCTTCTCGTGATCGAAGACCAGGCGCACCGCGCGGGCGCGAACCTCAGGAGAAAACCTGTTCGTCGTCTTGCTCATCATGGCTCCACCTTCTCAAGGTTTGGAGCCTCCGGAAAACCCGGTGCGGTTCAAAGAGAATAACATGCTGGTAGCGTATTCACCGTTTTATTGTGGGGGCATCCATGCGTTACTTTTCAATTGCAATAATCGCTGCCGCATCCGCTATTGCAACGACGACG
Organism: Pseudolabrys sp.; assembly: GCA_037385125.1. GTDB lineage: Bacteria > Pseudomonadota > Alphaproteobacteria > Rhizobiales > Xanthobacteraceae > Pseudolabrys. Next base: position 53 of record JARRNI010000511.1, on the reverse strand, counting down.
ATTGCAGCGGCGGCGGACTTACCGCTCAAGGAACCGGTCTCCGAAGCGCCGGT
>JARRNI010000510.1:0-3826 GCA_037385125.1 Pseudolabrys sp. | reverse complement strand
TCTCCAGGCGCACGTAACTGAAAAAGCCTTCCGATCGCTCATCCTCGCCGCGCATCGCATCCTCCCACCCAAGGAATCACGCACACGCACGGAAACACATTCCAAGCCCTTCGCAAAACGCCTTTTTCAGCATCCTGCTAGACGCTCAAATTGCTTTTATATAAAGTCTGTTCGGTTGCCATAGAGCCTCTCCTTTATCGGCGATGCTGGCGATACACGTTTCTATCGCTGCGCTAGCAGGGGCAGGTGGGTAGACAATTTTGTTTTGGCGAACGCATTAAAACTGGCCGTAACCGACAATTTTTTAAGCGAAAGAGTGCGCCTAAGGAGCGTCAAAATGAGAAAGCGCCAAATAGGAATCGCGCTGATTCTTGTCGGCCTCGGGTACTTTTACTTCGCGTCTGCCAGCGCAATCGCGGAAATCAAAACCCAGAAAATATCGAAAGACGGCGCTCTCACGGCTTGCAATGACTATGGGGGAGGGACCGAATGCAGTTTCTGTGATCGGCGTTACTGCCATATAATAACCTGTGTGTACTACCCTGCATCATCGTGCACGAACGCTGCGATTTTTAAGACAAATGGAAAAAAGATGAACGCACAGTTCCGCGCAATCAATAAGCTGCTGCATCATCGCCTCCGCGGGCCAAAAACAATAGAGCACTGACGCGCTCGATCGTCCGCTGCATTTCAGGCAGCGCCCAGAGAGAACGTCAGTAGGAGAATGCGGCAAAGACTCTACGTCAGCATTATAGATGTCCGCTACGCGGAGGCGGATTCAACGGGTCACGGCAACATCTTCCAATCTTTCGAGGTGAGGAGGTGTGCCATGGTGACGTCACGGATTTGGTTCCCGGCGGCGCTGGGAGCGATGGAAGAACGGACAAAGTGCTGCGGCCATTTCGCGGGCGCTGGAAAGGAAGAACAGGACGGGCTTTGAGCGGATCGTGGTACTCCATGGAAGGATTGTGGCCGGTTAACACCGAGGACAGGTCATAGCTTTTCCACCAGACGTTATCAGTGCGTACGTGTCAGCCCGGAAGAGTGCTCATGACGACCCCAATCCGTCATTGTCGCTGCGTCACTTCACATAAGCCCGCACTACCCGGCGGCTTGGCGAATGTTATTTCCTGACTTCGGTGAGACCAGGTTTATTAGTTTGACGCGATCGAATTCGCTCCAGACCTGATCGAGCCAATGGCGCACATAGCCGCGCAACACGAACGAATAGTTCCCCACCTCGCCTTTGGCATTCTTGTTGGTGATGAACGAGACAAAAGGAACCCCGGCCACCTCCACCTGCTCACAGGCCATCTCGTTGAGCTTTGGTATGGTAATTTCCCGGGCATCCTTGATGCCCTTGAAATACGACTTGTGCGTCGCCGGATCCCACTCAAAGAACGAAGTTGCATTGATGTAGTTCTTTACCAGGAAATGGCTGGCGTCGCCGACGAAGCGGCTGGTCTCGGCGATCTCTTCGAGCGAGGCGATTGAGGGACCAAGGATATGGAATACAGCGAAGGTAATCTGCCCCGTCTTCCCCAATTCAATGAAGCCTATGTCATTTAATGCCTTCAACGTGGAAGATAACAGCCCGGCGCGCACGTCGATGACCGTCACCTTGCCCTCGGCGTTGTCCATCGTGTCGAAAATCTTCATCTGATCCGGAACCGTTGTGACATCTACGACTTCGGTCACGTCGGGATGGAAACGTTTAAGCGTGCCGCGCGGCCATTCGGTATCGAAGGCTCGCGTCGGTGTATTACGGGCGCCGAAATAGTCCAGCACGGTGCGAGCGACGGTAGTCTTACCGACGCCGCCTTTGTCGGCACCGATGAGTATGACGGCAGGTTTGGTCATAGCACACTCTTGGAAAGGAGATACGGATGGATCGGAGGCGGTTTTGTCGAAGGTTATATCGATACAAGGGGTGCGTGCCAGTGAGCGCGCAAGCTGCGCACAAAAAAATTTGGTGATGTAAGTATTGGAGTACCGGCAGGGCCGCATGACGGCGCGCTCGAACAGGGCTCGCTCGGCGCGAGTATCGGCGGCTTCCTGGCCTACCTTGCAGGAATCAAAAAATTCAATTCGCTCGCATTGCCACATCCAGATTGCGGATACGGAAACACCAAACCGGTCTGACAGATCGGCGCGGGCAATACCGTGCTTGCGCATCCGGCTGCCGGATGTTGGCATATTTGGGTTGGTAGAGCGTCGGGCGGGCACTTATAAAGGCAATTGCACCTTTCTAGGGTGGCCGAAAACTCTTCTTCAAAACAGCCGTTACGCGTCACTCGGCACTATTCAAGTGTACCTGCCAGGTGCACGTAGAGGGCGTGTGTCACAGCATCCGGGTCACTGCGGGCCTGTTGCGCCAGCCCGCGGCGGTTCGGCTTCTGCTTCAAGCAAACAAGCTTCGCCATTGAGCACCACCGTGATGCCAGCGGCGCGCGCGGCGCGAAGAGTCTCGGCCGCGCTCATAGTAGCTTCCGCCATGGAGCGGATTGTTGAGACGTCGGCGAAAGCATAGGGGGGCATGGGAGGCATCGGAGTTTGAGATGCCTCAAATGGTTTCCCGTTTTCGCGCTGCTCGCTCCTCAGCGCAGCCTTGAAGTTCGGGTTCTCTGCTCGCGACAGTTCGCCGCAAGTCGCTATAAGTGTTGGTAGAATTGTTGGTATCGTAGCAGGCGTTGGAAAAAGAACTCCGCAAGATCAGGCCGATAGCGAGCGAAGTTGGCTCCGGCCCGGGGAGCCAAAATCAGGCACTCAGCCGAATTGTCTTGTCTGCATGGTTAGCTTTAGCCATTGTGCCGCATTCGGCACGGGGCCTGGATTCATTCATACGAAACCGTGCAGCGCTTCCCTCCCCCAGCCAACGCCATGCGGGGAAACGTGCGGAAAGGCGCTCCGGAGGACATGGCTTCTCGAATCAAGATTTGCGGAGACCGCGAGCACCCACGATGCCAAAGGAGTCGCAGACTATTGCGTGACCCCATCGAAAGCGTTCAAATCAAGTCGACAATAAAGATGGCGCGCTAGATGCCGCTCGGACCTAGTCCGTGCGCCCGTTAGGGCGATCTCATTTCAGAGTTCTGGTTACTTCAAAAACGGAGCGAGCACGTGACCGACGAGACAAACGATCAAACGAACGATGCGATCATCGCGTTTGAAATCTCCGACGCAGCGCTGGAGGCCGCGGCGCGCGCCGGAAATCAAAGGGCATACACAGTTGTTTTCTGCACTTCGGGGACAATCTGCCCCGCCTGACGCGCCCTAAATTGCAGCCTTACAGCGTGACCTCGCCGGCATTTGCGCAAACGGCATTCCGTCGGCGTTAATAGTGCGGCCATACCAGCACAGCGCTTTTACCATGCCGCGCATAGGTTTCCTCATCAACCCGATCGCCGGCATGGGTGGGCGCGTCGGCCTCAAAGGCACCGACGGAGTGGTGGCGGAAGCCATACGCCGCGGCGCAACGCCGGTTGCCGAGCGGCGGGCGCTGGAAGCCTTGCACGAATTCAAGCGCCTGATCGACCACGCCACGCAATCTCCGGCCATCGCATGGCTCACCGCTTCCGACGGCATGGGGGACGATGCCTTGGGCGCCGCCGGCTTTGCCGGGATCGAAGTCGTCTATGCAGTGCCGAACGAGCCTTCGGCGCGCGACACCAACGCGGCAGTGGCGAAATTCGTCGGCGCAGGCGTCGATCTCGTCTGGTTCTGCGGCGGCGACGGCACCGCGCGCGACATCTGCGCCGTCACCGGCGAAGCGACGCCCGTGCTCGGCATTCCGTCAGGCGTCAAGATGTATTCCGGCGTGTTCGGC
>JARRNI010000509.1:0-6091 GCA_037385125.1 Pseudolabrys sp. | reverse complement strand
TGCTCGTCATCGCCTTTCCTCCAGGTTCCTTCCTCCGCGTCGTTCCGGTGAGGGCGTGCCTTGCGCCTCCAGATAGTCGTCGACAGCCCGTGGCAATACCCATGCGATCGATACGTCGTGTGCTCGCGCTATTTTCCGAATCTGCTTGAACTGTGCTTCGGTCAGAATGACCGACGTCCGGAACTCTTTCCTGCTCGATCTGGACGCCGTGGCCCGGCCTCCCACCACCGTTTCGGCATGATATGCAAAATGCACCACCAGTGTCACGATGCTCCGGGCGAGATGGGATGCAGCTGAGCATCCTCAATTGGCACTTGGCTCGCCTCTCGTCCGAGCTGTTTCTCCGCAGCCTCGCGCAGAATCATCAAGTCACGTTGCACACCCGGCAGCTGTCGCCGGTTCAACTAGTCCGCAACCCGGTGCTCGATCCGGTCGATTGACAGCCTGATGCTCCATCGTACACGTCATCTGTTCATCCGTCGGCAGACTGTGGTGATAAATGCGATCCGTGCTCATCTTGCCGAGTTCGGGATCGTAGCACCAGTCGGGCGCAATCGGGTTGAGGCACTGCTCGATGTCGTCGCCAATCGAAGCGACAAGCGAGTTGCTGAGATAGCTCTTGCGTGTTTACAGTTAAACGCCTTCGTCTGATTTATTATTTCACTTTTATGGAACGAATACCGCAGCGGTTAGTTGGCGTTCGGATCATCGCTGCCACAGGATTCGGGCGTCTTCCAATGGGATCGCCACGCCGTCGCGATGGGGAATCACTCGCGCCGTATAGTCCGCCGGTGAGCGGGCCGCAGGCACAATCGCGCTGTAAATATAGCTGCCCGTCGCGCCGGCCAGTGGGCGAAGACGCTTCATCTCCTGCCGCACGGGCGCACTGCCCGTCACGCCGTCGGCGTAAAGTTCGACTTGCACCGCCTTCGGCTCAAGGTCATTGAGACAGACCTGAACCTCAAATACGAGCTGACCGGCACGATTCTCAACGTTTACTTCGCCAAAGTGTAGCGTGGCCCATTTTTGTTTTAGGCAGTGCTGCCAATCGACTATTTGTCTGCCGATCGCGCATTTGTTCGCAGCGCGCGAACGGTAAGCGGTGGCAGCAGGGAGGTAGTGTTGCTCGGTGTATTCGCGCACCGATCGGTTGGTGGAGAAGCGCGATGTCAACTGTGCCATGCTTTCCCTCACCCGCTTGACCCATGCAGAGGGAACGCCAGTCCCGTCTCGGGTATAAAACTCCGGGATCACCTCGCGCTCGAGCAGGTCGTAGAGCGCGTCGGCTTCGATAACGTCCCAGGCGGGATCGTCATCATGTTCTTGGCCATCCCCCAACGCCCACCCCGCTTCAGGCGTGTAGGCTTCAGCCCACCAACCGTCCAATTCAGACAGATTGATGCCGCCATTGACCAGCACTTTCATACCGCTCGTTCCACACGCTTCCCAGGGGCGTCGCGGCGTGTTGAGCCAGACATCCACTCCCTGCACCAGGTGCTCGGTCAGAAGCATGTCGTAGTCGCTGCGGAAGATCACATGGGGGCGAACTTCTGGCCGCCGTACGAAATGCGTCCATTCCTGGATTAAGGCTTGACCTGCTTGGTCCGCCGGATGAGCCTTGCCGGCCATGATTAGTTGCATCGGGCGCTCAGGATTGGTCAACAGGCGCAGCAGTCGCTCCGGATCGTGCAGCAGTAGGTTCGGTCTTTTGTAAGACGCAAAGCGGCGTGCAAAACCGAGCGTCAACGTGTTGGGATCAAACAGATGCTTCGCACCATCAACCGCCTCAGGCGGCGCACCTGATGCGGCCAGTTGCTTGGACAATCGTTCGCGAGCGTATTCGATAAGCGCCGTGCGGGCGACAGTGCGGAATTGCCAGAGAGTGGCGTCGGAGACACGGCGAATGTCCTGCTCCAGGGTTTCCGCAGTCCCCAGCCAGCGATCTTTTCCACAGGCCTTTGTCCAAAGATCGTCGGCTGCCGCCGAATCCCATGTCGGCATATGGATACCGTTGGTGACGTGTCCGACCGGTACTTCGTCCGCCGGCCAGTGCGGAAAGAGCGGCTCAAATAGCTTCCGGCTCACCTTTCCGTGCAGGCGGCTCACGCCATTCACCGCTCCGCTTCCGCGGATCGCGAGATATGCCATATTGAAATTCTCTGCCGGATCGTTCGGATCCTGGCGGCCCAGCGCGAGCAAATCGCGGAGCGGAATGCCGAGCTGCTTCTGGGCGTAGCCGCCCAGGCAGTGTTCGATAAGGGCCGGTGCGAAGCGGTCAAAGCCGGCGGCGACCGCCGTATGGGTGGTGAAGAGATTGCCCGCTCGCGTAACGGCCAGTGCGACTTCGAAGGACTGCCCGGTCGCTTGCATGAAACTCCGAGCGCGTTCCAGAACTGCAAGCGCTGCATGCCCTTCGTTCAGGTGGCAGACGTCCGGCTTGATGCCGAGCGCGGCGAGCAACCGCCATCCGCCGATCCCGAGTACCAGTTCTTGCATGAGGCGCAGGTAAGGCCCGCCGCCGTAAAGCTCGCTGCTAATCCCGCGGTACGGCGGGTAGTTCGCTACATCATTGCTGTCCAGCAGGTAAAGCTTCACGCTGCCAACCTGAACTTGCCAAACGCGAAGCCAGATCGGGTAACCCGGCAGGTCGAGCTGTAACCGCAACCACTCCCCGTTCGGTTGGCGCAATGGCGCGATAGGCAATTGTCCGGGGTCGTTATAGGGGAAAATGGCCTCTTGCGCTCCGTCCTGGTCGATCACCTGGCGAAAATAGCCTTGCTGGTAGAGCAGCCCCACGCCGATAACCGGAACGCCCAGATCGCTCGCGGCCTTAAGCTGATCGCCGGCCACATTGCCAAGCCCACCCGAGTAAATGGGCAAGGCTTCGCTCAACATGAATTCCATACTGAAATATGCAACGCAGCTCAACGGAGATTGCGGGTAGGCTTGCTGAAACCACGCCCGCGCCTCCGCAGCATCCCGCCTGACTTGCACCAGATCATCGACGTTTTTACGGAACGTGGGATCGGCTAAAACACGCTGCAATTTCTCCCGCGAGACCGTCTGTAGGATGGCCCAAGGGTTATGTGTGAGCTCCCACAGCACGGGATCGAGCTGCCGCCACACTTGGTCGGTGGCATGATTCCACGACGAACGCATATCCAAGGCAAGCTCGGCCAAGGAATCGAATCCCGCTACGTTCGTGGATAAAGGACGCTCCTTGGGGTGACCGACCCGTGTTTGTTCGCTCATGGCCTCTCCGGCAAATTTGTCCCGGACGCGACCATCTCCGACCGCTGCGCGGGCGCTGCCAGCGCAGTGCTGACGATGGCCTGTGCTTCCGCCAGGATGCGGCGCAGATGATCCATTCCGCGAAAGCTCTCGGCATATATCTTGTAGATGTCTTCGGTACCGGACGGACGCGCTGCAAACCATCCGCTCGCGGTGATCACCTTCACACCGCCGATAGGCGCGCCGTTGCCGGGAGCTTCGGTGAGGATATTCTGGATTTTTTCGTCAGCTAGCTCGGCAGACAATATCTGCTGCGGCGAGATCTGCGCCAGCATTTGTTTTTGCTCTGGGGTAGCCGGCGCCTCAACACGATCATAGACGGGTTCGCCGAGTTCGCACGCAAGCTCATGATAAATTTCACCGGGATCGCGGCCCATGCGCGCGATCATCTCTGCCGATAGCAAAGCCGGAACAATGCCGTCTTTATCTGTCGTCCAGACAGTTGAAACCGACCGGCACCTCGTATAGCTTCCGGCCGAGCTTCGCTGTCACGCGATCGATCATCTGGCTGCTTACTACCGTCTTGCCGACCGCCGCATTCTTGCTCCACTTCGGTCGATGCTGGAAGAGATAGAAGATGGCGACCGAAAGGTAATGGTTGGGCGGCAGCAGCCCAGCGTTGCTGGTGACGATCCCATGCCGATCATGGTCGGTGTCGCAGGCGAACGCGATGTCGAAGCGATCCTTGAGGTCGATCAAGCTTTGCATTGCGTAGGACGAGGACGGGTCCATGCGAATTTGGCCGTCCCAATCGACCGTCATGAACCGGAACGTCGGATCGACAACTTCGTTCACAACCGTCAAGTTTAAACCAAAGCGCTCGACAATCGGCCCCCAATAGTGAACTCCGGCGCCGCCCAGCGGATCCACGCCCATTCTGATGTTCGCGCCGCGAATGACGTCCATATCGAGCACGCTGCCGAGATCACTTACGTAAGCATTGAGAAAGTCATGCCGGTGCGTAGTAGCGGCACGCTGGGCCCGTTCGAAGGAAATTCTTTGCACGCCCTGGAGGCGGCTTTCCAGAAACGCATTGGCCCTGGCTTCGATCCATCCTGTGACGTCATTATCCGCCGGTCCGCCGTTAGGCGGGTTGTACTTGAAGCCGCCACTGTCGGGCGGATTGTGCGAAGGTGTAATGACGATGCCGTCCGCCAGCCCTGTGTGGCGGCCGCGGTTGTAAGTGAGTATCGCGTGGGAAATTACAGGAGTGGGCGTATATTCGTCTTTGTCCGCGAGCATGACTTCCACACCGTTGGCCGCCAGCACTTCGAGCGCGCTGGCACTAGCCGGCACGGATAGCGCGTGCGTGTCGATGCCGAGGAACACCGGGCCGCCTATGCCCTGCCGCTTGCGGTAATCACAGATGGCCTGACTGATCGCCAGGATGTGCCACTCGTTGAAACTTCTCAGTAATGAAGAACCACGATGCCCCGAGGTGCCAAACGCGACCCGCTGCCCCGGCACTGAAGGATCAGGCACGTTAGTGTAGTAGGCCGTAACAATTCTGGGCACGTCCACCAAAATTGCTGGCGTGGCGGGTTTGCCAGCCAGGGGACTTACTTTTACAGGCGCATTTTTCGAATTACTCATTCCCGAACCCACCTATGACGCGGCTGGTGTATGCTTCGGCTGTGTGATGGCGGATGCCGGTTACGGGCTGAGCTCGCCGTTCCGCCAGGGGCTCACGGCTCGCAGCCTTAGCTGGGCCGTTGGCATTCCGCGTCACCTCAAAGCATACCCGGCCGGGTGAAACTCATCTGGCAAAGGCCGCCGCTCGTGGTCGTCCCCGTCGGCGGCGCATCCCGGATATTCTGTCAGTTGCGACCGAAGATATGCTGGCCAATGCCAAGTGGCAAACTGTGAGCTGGCGAAACGGGACAAAGGTCTGGCTGAAAGCCCGCTTGGCCGCTGTCCGCGTGCGTACCGCAGACGGGCCTCTACAGCGGATATGGGACATGGGTCAGCAGGAGATGCCGAGCGACGAAGTTTGGCTCATCGGTGAACAGCGGATGTCGGGAGAGAAGAAATATTATCTCGCCAACCTACCCGCACGGACGAACCTGCGTACCTTGGCCACCACCATCAAGGCGCGATGACTCTGCGAGCAGGCCCATCAGCAGCTGAAAGAAGAACTGGGCCTCGACCACTTCGGGCGCCGGACTTTGCTACATTTGACCATCTGGCTCTCCAAATCAGATGGTGCAAACGAATCACACCTCGGGCAACAAAAACAACTGCACTTCACGCCGTTTATCTCTCAGGAAACTCGATTCAAGCCGTTATAGAGGTATTAAACTAAATGTTAAGCCTCCATGGTTTGCAGCCATCAAGAGAACAACACCGTAAATTGCGTGCCTTGGTCTTTATCGCCGCGCGCGATCAACAATTCGCCGCCAATCCGTTCGACAAAGGAGCGAACAATCCTCATTCCCAATCCTTTGGGCGCGGCTGAATCAAATTCTTCCGGCAAAACCGAACCATCGCTGAAAACTGACAGGGCATAACCTTTTTCGAGTTTCTGTTCTAAACGGACGATAATCCGGCCTTTGCCGTACTTTGCTGCGTTCGTGATCAGTTCATTGGCGATAAATCCGAGCGGTCGGCAGGTCACAGTCGGCAGGTCGATCTCCGCACCCTCAACAGCGATGCCCCGCTCGTCGCGTTGCCCGGAGGACATCAGAAAGGAGAAATCACTACAAAGGTTCTCGAGGAAGTTTTTGAACGCGACAGTCTTTGCGCCCTCGAAAGAATGAAGACGCCGGTGAATACGCCCGATCATGGCGATCCGGTCGGCCGC
>JARRNI010000508.1:0-3832 GCA_037385125.1 Pseudolabrys sp. | reverse complement strand
CATGCCTTCCGCCAGGGCGAATATGTCTCGATCAGCGACGCCGACGGCGAGATGCACACCTATCAGGTGGCCTCGGTGCAGGAGGCGACCTGAAGTTTCGCCCTTGCTGGGAGCGAAAAAGCGGGTTGATTCCGCGCCGGAAACCGTCATGTTAGCAGCCAGGGGGACGGTCACGGGAGTCGTTTACTATGCGCGCCCTTACCGTCGCCCCCGGCCAGCCCCATTCGGTCCGTCTTGAGGAAGTCCCGCCGCCCGCGGCCAGCGAAGGCGCCGTGCTGGTGCGGGCGCTCGCGCTCGGCATCTGCGGCACCGACCGTGAAATTATCGCCGGCGACTATGGCTGGGCGCCGCCGGGCGCCCAGCGCCTGATCATTGGCCACGAGTCGCTCGGCCGTGTGGAGGAGGCGCCGCCCGGCAGCGGCGTCAAGCAAGGCGACCTCGTCGTCGGCATCGTGCGCCGGCCCGATCCGCTGCCGTGCCCGGCCTGCGGGGCCGGCGAATGGGATATGTGCCGCAACGGCCGCTACACCGAGCGTGGCATCAAGGAGCGGCACGGCTACGGCGCCGAGCAGTTCCGGCTTGAGCCCGATTTCACCATTCCGATCGACCCGTCGCTCGGCCATCTCGGCGTGCTGATGGAGCCCACCAGCATCGTCGCCAAGGCCTGGGAGCAAGTGCAGCGCATCGGGGGACGCAGCACCTATTGGCGTCCGCGCGTCGCGCTGGTCACCGGTGCCGGCCCGGTCGGCCTGCTGGCAGCGATGATCGGAAAGCAGCTCGGTTACGAGCTGCACGTTCTAGATCGCCGCGACGAAGGCCTCAAGCCAAAGCTCGTGCGCGCGCTCGGCGCCACCTATCACGCCGGCGATGTCGGCGACCTCGAGGCCGACATCGTGATCGAATGCACCGGCGCCTCCTCGGTGGTGCTCGACGTCATGGGCCGCAACGCGCCGGAGGGGATCGTCTGTCTCACCGGCGTATCCTCCGGCGGGCACAAGCTCAAGTTCGACATCGGCCAGCTCAACCGCTCCATGGTGCTGGAGAACGACGTGGTGTTCGGCACAGTCAACGCCAACCGCCGCCACTACCGCGCTGCCGCCGAAGCGCTCGCCAAGGCCGACAAAGAGTGGCTTTCACGCATGATCACCCGGCGCATGCCGCTTGCCCGCTGGCAGGAGGCCTTTGAGCAGCAGCCCGACGATATCAAGGTGGTGCTGGATTTCGCGGCGTGACGTTAATCGCTATGGAAAGAGTCGAATCGCCGCTCCGGATCCCCGCTGGCATGCGGACGAGTGGAAAAAGATAGGTCCCGTCATGCCCTCCCCCATCGAAGACTACGCCTTGATCGGCGATCTTAACACGGCGGCGCTGGTGGGGCGCGACGGCTCGGTCGACTGGCTGTGCTGGCCGCGCTTCGATTCCGATCCCTGCTTCGCCGCGCTTCTGGGCACGCCCGAGCACGGGCGCTGGCAGATCGCGCCCAAGCATCACGCGGCGCGCATCACCCGCCGCTACCGGCCTAACACGCTGATCCTGGAAACCCGCTTCGAGACCTCCGAGGGCGCGGCGGTCCTGATCGACTTCATGCCGCTGCGCGAGACCGTGTCGCATCTCGTGCGGATCGTTGCATGCGAGCGCGGCAGCATGACCTTCCGCAACGAGCTGACCCTGCGCTTCGGCTGCGGCGCCAACGTGCCTTGGGTGACGCGGCTGGACGGCAAGACCCTGCGCGCCATCGCCGGCCCCGACATGGTCGCGCTGCGCTCGGCGGTGCCGCTGCACGGCGAGAACTTCAAGACCGTCGGCGACTTCACGGTCAAGGCGGGCGAGCGCGTGCCGATGGTGCTGTCCTATTCGCGTTCGCACGCACCGCTGCCGGCGCCGGTCGACGCCGAGGAGCGGCTGAAGGCGACCGAAATCTACTGGACCACCTGGGCCGCCAAGAACAAGATCACCGGGCCCTGGGACGAGGCGGTCACCCGCTCGCTCATCACCTTGAAGGCGCTCACCTACGAGCCGACCGCTGGGCTCGCGGCGGCGCCCACCACCTCGCTGCCGGAATCGATCGGCGGCAGCCGCAACTGGGACTACCGCTACTGCTGGCTGCGCGACGCCACGCTCACGCTGCTGGCGCTGATGAACGCCGGCTATTTCGACGAGGCCCGGCGCTGGCGCGACTGGCTGTTGCGCGCGGCCGCCGGCAGTCCCTGGCAGATCCAGATCATGTACGGACTGCGCGGCGAGCGCCGGCTCACCGAATGGGAGGTGCCCTGGCTGCCCGGCTACGAGAAATCGGCGCCGGTGCGTATCGGCAACGCCGCCCATAACCAGCTTCAACTCGACATTTTCGGCGAGGTCATGGACGCGCTGCATCAGGCGCGTGCCGGCGGCCTCGACGGCTACGAGGCGGGCTGGGATCTGCAGCAGGAATTCCTCGTGCATCTGGAACGCATCTGGTCCCAGCGCGACAACGGCATCTGGGAAGTGCGCGGCGGGCCCGAGCATTTCACCTATTCGAAGGCGATGGCCTGGGTCGCTTTCGACCGCGCCATCAAGAGTGCGGAGAGCTTCGAGTTGCCGGGGCCGATCGACCGCTGGCGCGAGGTGCGCAACAAGATTCACAATGACGTCTGTGAGCGCGCCTTCGATGACGAGCTGGTGAGCTTCGTGCGCTCTTACGGGTCCAAGGAACTGGACGCCAGCCTCCTGCTGCTGCCGGCGATCGGCTTCCTGCCGGCGCACGACCCGCGCATCCGCGCGACGGTGGAGGCGATCGAGCGCGAATTGCTGGTGGACGGCTTCGTGCTGCGCTACGACACCGGCAAATCCGACGACGGGCTGCCGGCGGGGGAGGGCGTGTTTCTCGCCTGTTCGTTCTGGCTGGTCGACGCCTACCTCATGCTCAGTCGCCGCGACGACGCGGTGCGCCTGTTCGAGCGGCTGTTGTCGCTGCGCAACGATGTCGGCCTGTTGAGCGAGGAATACGATCCGCATACGCGCCGGCTGGTGGGCAATTTCCCGCAGGCCTTCTCGCATCTCGCGTTGGTCAATTCCGCCAGCAACCTCGCCAGCTACCGCAAGCCGGCCGAGCAGCGCTCGGCCGAGAAGGTGGACGGCAAGGCGTCGGTGGGGGCGAAGTAGCAAGCGGGCTTGTGAAGATGCGTGACGATGGTGCCGTGAGCGGCAGTGGCATCACGGGGCCGTGAAGCCGCATGCGCTTTTTATGCGAAAATAATTTTTTCATCGGTAAATCGGACACGTTTCGCAAGAAGAGTCTTTGTCCGCAAAAGTGATCGCAGCGAGCGCACAGACACAACCTGAAAATTGGGGTCGGACAGGCTGACGAGTGTACCGGCTCAGGCCGGTTTGCTGATGGTCGCGTGCGTTCAAACGCAAAGGAACGTGTCATGTCAATTCCCATCTGGGAAATCTTGATCCCTGTCGCCGTGGCCGCGTCTACGGCTTTGGCGGCGCTCGCACTCAACGGAAGTCCCGCCGCCTGCATGGCGCATATTGGTGCAGAGTGGGCCGACAAGGGAGCCGGCGCACGGTCATGGGACCGTCCGGCAACCTGATCGGCGCAGCCCCCAATCCGGGCTTGCATTTCCAGATGCAGCGGGGAGGGCTCCCCGAGTGATCCAAACGAAAATCGGTGGTAGACAAGCCGGGCCACCGTGTGCCCGCTTGTCTGTTCGAGTGGCTCGACTACCCGGCGAGCGAGCGCAAATTCGCGGCACCCGGAAGGACAGGAAACAGCCCGATGCTCAAGCTCGCCGTCTTGTAACCGGAGTGGAGCGAGCTCTCCCTGTACGTGAGTTTCGAACTGTTGGTG
>JARRNI010000507.1:0-3841 GCA_037385125.1 Pseudolabrys sp. | reverse complement strand
GCCGTGCTGCTTGATCCAGTAGTTGTGGATCAGCGGCGAGCGCGAATGCCCGGCCGGCCAGGCGATGACGCAGACCGCTTTGCGTTCTTCACTCATGATTCCGCCACTACCGTGTTGCGCAAGGTGCCGATTCCGGGGACCGTCACCTCGATCACGTCGCCCGCTTTCAGCCAGCGCGGCGGATCGCTGCGCGGGCCGATCTTTACCGGCGTGCCGGTGACGATGACGTCGCCCGGCTTGAGGGTCATGAAGGTGCTGACATAGGCGATCAGGTCGGCGAAAGATTTGATCATGCTGGCAGTCGTATCGTCCTGGGTGACGTCGCCGTTGCGCTTCACGGTGATATGCAAGGGCTGCGCCAGATCGACCTCGTCGGCGGTCACGATCCAGGGCCCGATGCTGCCGGTGGCGTCGAAATTCTTGCCCTGGGTGACGTTGAATTTGCCGTGGCGCACCCAGTCGCGGATGGTGCCTTCGTTGCACAGGGTGGCGCCTGCCACATAGCTGAGCGCCTCGTCGTGCGGGATGCGGCGCCCCGTGCGGCCCATGACCAGGGCGATCTCGCCTTCGTAATCGAGCTGCTCCGACTCGCGCGGGATCACCAGCGGCCGCTCGTGGCCGACCAGCGAGGCCGGCGCGCGATAGAACATGCTGGGATATTTCGGCACCTCCTGGTCGCCGAAATCGGCGTTGCGGTTGGCATAGTTGATGCCGATGCACAGAATTTTTTCGGGCGCCGTCACCGGCGGCAGCCACTCCAACTCGCCGAACGGGAAATCGGCGCGCACGCCGCGCACCGTATCGCGGGCGGTATCGAGGCCGCCGCCGCGCAAAAGGTCGAGCACGCTGGCGAAGCGCGGCTCCAGCCGGGTTTTCAGGTCGACCACGCCCTCGCCCACGACGGCGCCGAAGCTCTCGCGTCCGCGTACCTTGTAGCTTGCAAGTTTCATAAGGATTCCCAGCCGTTCACGCCGCCCGCACCGGACGGCATGGAGTCGTCGGCACTTCGGCGTTATGCTTAATGGGTCAGCGGCGCGCCAGCAGCCATGTATTCCCCGGCTGCCGGGCCGTCAACGCCGGAAGACTGAACGCCGGGGGACTTGATGCCACATATCATTGCGGAGTATTCCGCCAATCTGGAGGATCGTCTCGACGTGCAGGGTCTAGTCGACAACCTGCACCGCGCGGCGATCGACAGCGGCGTGGCGGAACTGGTCGGCATTCGCACGCGCGCGGCGCGGCGGGAGCATTTTCGCGTGGGCGACGGCGATGCGGCCAACGGCTTCGTGCATATCGTGGCGCGGCTGCGGCGCGGGCGCAGCGCGGCGCAGCGCAAGGCGCTCGGCCAGGCGCTGCTCGCCGCCGCCGACGCGCAGCTGGCCGATGTCTATCCGGCGCATCCGGTCGCGCTGACGGTGGAGGTGCACGAGATCGATCCCGACATGACCTTCCGCCGCAACACGCTGCGCGAGCGCGCGCAGCAGGTGGCGTGAACGCATTGATCTCAATCAAAGAACCGGCGGGGCAGGTCCGCCACATTTCCACATAAGAGCGACATCATGCCGATCCGACCGCCCAATCTCCATCCCCCGTTCAACGTGGTGCGCGCCAGCCACGTGGAATTCGGCGTGCGCGACCTCGCGCGCTCGCGCGCCTTCTATGTGGATTGCCTCGGCTATCTGGTCACCGCCGAGAGCCGCGACGCGCTTTACTTACGCGCCGTGGAGGAGCGCAATCATCATTCGCTGGTGCTGCGGCAGGCCGACCGGCCTTGCGCGCATGCACTCGGCTTCAAGCTGGCGAGCGAGGAGGACCTCGACCGCGCCGCCTTCTATTTCGCGCGCAAGGGGCTGCCGACGTCGTTTCCGGAGGTGCCCTATCAGGGCCGTACTTTGCGCACCGTCGATCCGCTCGGCATGCCGCTCGACTTCTACGCGCGCATGGACCAGGCCGATTGCATGGTCCGCAACTACGCCGCTTACAAGGGCGCGCGCATCCAGCGCATCGACCACATCAACTGCTTCACGCCGGACGTGCAGGTCTCCTACGATTTCTACACCGACATCGGCTTCCGCCTGACCGAGTATACCGAGACCGACGAGCCCGATCCCAAGTTGTGGGCGGTGTGGATGCACCGCAAGGGCAATGTACACGACCTCGCCTTCACCAACGGGCGGGGGCCGAGGCTGCACCACGTCGGCGTGTGGACGGCGAGCGCGCTCGACATCCTACACATCTGCGACGTGATGGCCTCGTCCGGCTATCTCGCCAATATGGAGCGCGGGCCCGGCCGGCACGGCATTTCCAACGCCTTCTTCCTTTATACGCGCGATCCCGACGGCCACCGCGTCGAGCTGTTCACCTCCGACTATCTCACCGTCGATCCCGACCTGGAGCCGCTGCGCTGGTCGCTCCGGGACCCGCAGCGGCAGACGCTATGGGGCCACCCAGCGCCCAAGTCCTGGTTCGAGGAGGGCTCGCTGTTCGAGGGCGTGCCGGTGCGCGAGCCGGCGCTGGCCGCGCAGCCGATCGTGGCACGGTGATGCGGCAGAATGACCCCCACTCCGACCCTCCCCCTTTGAGGGGGAGGGAGACGTTGCGGCACGGTCGTCCACCCCCTGAAAAGGGGAGGAATGTGGAGGGGGGCAGACGCAGGGCACAGAGTCTGTTGCTCATATGAAATCCATCTTCCTCGACTGCAACGACCAGCTCGCGCCGGTGTGGGCCAGAGTGATCCGCACCGACGATCCGCCGATCGACGTCAACACCGCGCCGTTTAACCGCGAGGAGCTGCCGCGCGTGCTCGACGGCTACGACATCGCGCTCGACGATCATTCCTACATGCCGACCGAACTGGTGGCGCGATGCGCAGGCCTCAAGCACATCGTTTTCCTGGGCACCGGCGCCGCCAGCTACATGAACATCGAGGAGCTGAAGGCGTGCGGCATCACCGTGCACACCATCAAGGGCTATGGCGACACCGCCGTGGCCGAACATGCGATCGCCCTGATGTTTGCGGCCGCGCGCCAGGTGGCACGCATGGACCGCGAGGTGCGCGCCGGCGTGTGGACGCCGCAGGAGGGCATGCAGCTATCGGGCAAAACGCTGGGCGTGATCGGGCTCGGCGGCATCGGACGCGAGGTGGCGCGCATCGGGGCCGGCATCAGCATGCAGGCGATCGGCTGGAACCGCACGCGGCGCGCCGACGCCCCCTGCCCGCTGGTCGAGATCGACGACCTGCTGGCGCGCGCCGACGTCGTGTCGATAAACCTGGCGCTGAACGACAAAACGCGCGGTTTCCTAAGCAAGGAGCGCATCGCGCGCATGAAGCCGAGCGCCATCCTGGTCAACACCGCTCGCGGCGCGCTGGTGGACGAAGCGGCGCTGATCGTGGCCTTGCAGAGCGGCCACATCCGCCATGCGGGACTCGACGTTTTCCACGCCGAGCCGCTGCAACCGGACCATCCCTTGGCGAGGATAGAGAACGTCACGCTCACATCGCACGCCGCCTTCCGGACCCTCGAGGCCTCGATGACGCTGGTGCGGCGGGCGGTGGATGTTGTGAAAAAACTTGTCGCCTAGCGACGCCTTTCTACCCTCTCCCCTTGTGGGAGAGGGTCACGAGACGCATTGCCCGCGCACGCATTCCCCGTCACAATGCAAAAAATCCCGGGGAGGACATCGCGTGAAACCGGCGCAGTTCGCCTACCAAAAAGCGCGTGCGCTCGACGAGGCGGTGGCGCTGCTGGCCGCCAACAAGGACGCGCGCCTCCTGGCCGGCGGGCAGAGCCTGATCGCTGCGCTCAACATGCGGCTGTCGGCGCCGTCGCTGTTGATCGAC
>JARRNI010000506.1:0-7287 GCA_037385125.1 Pseudolabrys sp. | reverse complement strand
GATAAGGCTGGATTGCTGGATGAGAATTTTCGGTATTGCGAAGATTGGGACTGGTGGATTCGCATTGCCTCATGTTGCAGGGTTGCGTGCCTTCCTCAGTACCTCGTAACTAGAAGAGATCAGTCGACTTCTTTTTCGATTACGTATACCGGTAAATATGCATATTATGTCAGACTTTACGAAAAAAATAAGAAGTTGATTAGCCGTGACGAGCGCAAGATTTTTCGGAGCAACATTGGAAATAAGTGCTATACGGATGCTGTGAAACTCGTCAAGGGTGGACATATATCTAAAGCTTTTTCGGCATACGGGCAAGCGATACGCATGCGTTGGAGAGTCCTATTTAGATTCCACAAGTTACTTGGAATGTTGATACGTCGCAACCGGCTAACATGAGCCGAAAAGTCGTATGCGATGAACGTAATAGCCATTGAGTGCCGTTACGAGGAAACCACCAACGCAACGGAATAAAAAGGCGCTTATCCTCCGCAAATATGCACGTCGGGGTAGGCAGCCTGCTAGCTTATGAAGCTGATCCCGGCAAGTTCTCTCAGCAGCTGTTGATCCGACGCGAACCGTTCCATTAACACGCCACGTGTATCCGGGTTCATTGCCGGCAAAGGCATCAAGTTTATGCGTTTCAACAATGAGCGGACCGCCTTTCGGATTATAACGGTGCGACCGAGTTTATGCGTGGCGAAATATTGCATTGATGCAAAACGTGCGGTCTGGTCGCCCGCATTTTTGTGTTTCAGTTCCGGAATAAAATCGTCGGCAATCGCAAGAAATTGGAAAATTTTCCGGACAGTGTCTTCGTAATTATTAATCATTGCATCCATACGGATGATATGAAACTGTTCCTTCGGAAAATATTCAAAATACCGTTGTAACTGGTGGCCATATTCGCCAGATCGGAAGTACATGAAATTGTAAAAGTACTGCGGACATCTCTCCCTAAACCTAGCCGACGCGTAACGCCTATCTTCCGCTGCCAATGCTGCTTCGAAGCTACCAATATATTCATGTCCATGACGGCGCATATGATGATACAAAGAGAAGGCCCGTTCAGCGGGGTTTCGCAACACCACGAGAAATCGCGCATCGGGGAACAATCCACGCAATACGGGTGATACACGGGGATTAGACATATAGACGTGAGACGCCTCGCCGAGTACTTTTTCGGTTGTTGCGCCTTCGAAAAGGGCAAAATAGCTGATGGGATCAGTTACTTGCTGGTAACCTTCATTGAAAAATGTCGGCTCCTTGACCGTGGACATGAAGATTTCGGGGTGTTGCTTCAGACAGTGATACAATGTTGACGTGCCTGACTTCGCCGCGCCGAGCAAGAAAAAATTTGGTTTCTTGATTGGTCCGTAACTCATAAATCAGCGAGTCCAGCATTCCTGCCAAGTTATTGACTTGTTTCGATCTTGTGCATTGTATCTATCCATATATTGGATTCCAAATTGTCGTGACCCTATAGTCAACAGTGCGGTCGGGTTTCAACCGATCACAAACCTGCAACAAGCCTGGACACGCACCACGATGGCTAGCGTGTAATGATGGACCTCGTACTCGATCTCACATCACGGAATCAGACGCTCCCGCGACAAATGAAATCTTTTGGACTTTGAATTGTGCCCCCTCCCCATTGCATGGCGAACAAATGCGTACGGTGCGCTATCGGCAGATAGGGATGGACAGAGTAGCAATGCCCTCGCGCTTGGTCTCCCAGTATTCCTAGATTATTGCGGTAGGCGTCGCAGCCGAAACACGCTGACGGATCCTTAGTGCGCCGAATGATAGGCCGAACACGACCCCGCACTGCGATGCGCGCGTTGCGGCATGCGGATCTCACTATCCGTTGCGGGTACGCCCGCCTTCCTGACTAAACGCTCTAATACCATGGTCTGTCGGCTACTACTCTGCATCCAAGGCTGGACAGGCATTCTCGGCCTGCCGGTCCAACAGGCCTTGGCAGGTCTTGCCGGGAACCAGCCGGTGTGATGCGAATAACAAGTATTTCTGGTATGCCTAGCGCCGCCAATGCGATTTTTTCAGGAAGCGAGCCAACCCCGACCTCTTTCTTTTGTACGGTTTCAGGGAGCCTCGCAGCGCCTGTTGGTCAGCCGGGACGCATGCGTACGTGCGCACATCGATGTACTGCGCCGGACCCGCGTACGGCTTTTGTGCGACCAGCATGGAGTCCGCGTTGTTTTCGCTGTACCACTCGGTGTCATCTTCGCTCGGTGCACAATTGCTGTGCACGTGCAGTACTTCGAGGTTGACGTACCGCGCCAAAGCGATCATGCCATCGGAAAAGAAGCGATAGCAGTCCACTGGAAAGCGGTGCTCGCGAAATCCCTTAGGCGCAATCACACACATCAGCCCGTCCTTTTTAAGCACCCTGGTCATTTCGGCCATAGTGATCCAAAAGAACTCGATGTGCTCGAACGCTTGCCCGGAGATCACCAGATCGTAACTTTCGTCCGCAATCAGGCTCCAGTCGTACGGATTTTTTAATGCAATGTCCACATTCGGACCAGCTTCCATATCCAGACCGGTGTAGTGGTATCGCTGATCGCCGAAGAGGGATTTGTATGATCCGTTCTTGTCGCAACTACCCACATCGAGGACCTTCGCCTTCGCAATTTTCGAGGCGTAATTATCCACAAACCATTTCATGCGCAATAGAGAGCTTTGGTGCATCTCGATATCTCCGCGTCACCCCGTAACACACCTAGGCTCTTGGAGCGGCGCCACCTGTGGGAGGTCCAAAACAGGGGACGAGTTTACGCGAAATTGACCGCGAGTAGGAGCGCCAGCGGTGAGACAGTCTCGGCCCAAGACAGTGGAAACAATCTCAGACGTCGTGGACTGTGATGCATTGCCAAATAATGCGACAGATCACAGCTTGCTAGAGCTAAAGCTGAAAATATGCACATCGACTGACCAAATTATAAGGAAAAACAAGGTAAATCAGGCCCTCATCTATGCAGACTAAGTGTCGCTGGCAGCGAGCGCCCTAGTTCAGCTATTGCTGCCTAATCACATACTCCAATATCTCCACCACCTGCTGCGGTGTCTGGCACACGGCGTGGGCCGCGCCGTCCACCTCTTTCAGCGCGTGGGTGAGCTCAGGATCATGCAGGGTGATGATCGACTTGCCGAGGGCGGCGGCGTAGCCGGCGTCGAAGGCGGCGTTCCATTGGCGGTATTTGTCGCCGAACCGAACCACGACCACGTCGGCGTCTTCGATCAACGTGCGGGTGCGGATGGCGTTGATCTTGGCGCCCTTGTGGTCGTGCCAGAACTTGTTGTCCTCGGCGCCGAGGATGTCGACGCCGCAGTCGTCGCTCTTGGCGTGGTCGGTAACCGGGGCGACCAGCGCGACGTTGAGGTCGCGCTCGCGCATACCGGTTTCGATCTGCTCGCGCCAGTCGGTGTGGATCTCACCGGAGAGATATACGGTCCATTGTCTGCTCATGATGTTCAAGCCTTTTGGTTGAATTCGGATGTCCGGGGATAGGATGCCGATCTAGGTGCGGGCGCCTTCGGCTGAGAGACATGCGGGAGCCGCGCGCGGATGACGCGCACGCGTCACGCAGCATCCTTATGCAGCTTGACCTTGATCTGCACGGCTTCATGTTCCTGAAGAACCTTCAAAATGGCAATCAGGTTGCCGGCGGTTGGATTGCCGGAAGGGCCCAGCATGCGCTGCAGACTCTTGACCGGACGATCGACTTCCGCGGCGAGGCGCTCGAAGCCCAGCGTAGCGTTGACGTAATCGCGCTCTTGACCGGACGATCGACTTCCGCGGCGAGGCGCTCGAAGCCCAGCGTAGCGTTGACGTAATCGCGCAACAGTGTCTTTCCAACAGCGAGGTCACCGGACAACATTTCACTTACAGCCTCGGTAAGCAACGCGCAACGGAAACGCGCGTCGGCTTGGGCGCGGTCCTGTACTGTTTCGCGGAATCGGCACGGCAACGTCATATCTGTCACCTCAACTCTCGCTTCTTGCGCTTGTCGTCCGTCCAACGCTCCCTGGCCAAGTCGGTATCACGTCGCTGTCGTTTCTTGGTGCCGCCAGCAAGAAGAATCACCAGCACCGGACCGTCTCGACCAACGCGCTAGGCAGGACCGAAATCGATGCGCAATTCCGACCCGTAAATGGCGGTCGCGACCTTCGCCGCCGCTTGCGCACCAAGCAGGCGGTGCCAGCAACCGACCGCCGAGCGGTGTGCCACGTCGCGACTAGCCTCTTGAAGCTAATGGATACTTGTCCGGATTTCTGATCATCTCAAGCGACAGATCGACATCCAGGTCGGGCCAGTAGAGGTGATCTTTCCCTTGGGTTTCAACATGGCCGATGGCGGCAATACTGGCATCGCGAAACCACGGAAAGTGTTCAAAGGCCAGAAAATATTCGACCCCGCCCCAGAGTAGCCAGAGCCCGTGGGTGGAGACGTTGGTGACTTCAACCGCCGAAGCGCTCGCGCCATGCTGTTCGGATAACATCCCGGTACTCCTCTACGATGCCCTCGATTTCGCGCAATTGTCTCTGCGTGTAGCGGTAATGACGAGCCAGCTCAACCGTCGGCTCAATCCAGAATTTGGCCTCTCCATCACCGGAATAAACGTGGATATGCGGCCTGGTTTCCTCCCGCGAAAAGAAGAAGAACCGGTAGCCACGCTTCCGGAATACTGTCGGACTCATCAGAACCTCCGTGTTCTGTCCGTTCATCTTAGCCGAACCGCCAACTACTTTCCCGGAAAACGATAGGGACATGGATATCGGTAGGGGGATTTTTCTGATCCACCTCGCCTTCACCTTGATCCCGGAGAACGCGGCTCCAGCGAACTACGCCTTCTTATAAATCTCGCTCCCCTGCCTCTTGAACTCCTCCGCCTTCTCCTTCATCCCCACCTCCAGCGCAACCTCGACGTCCATCCCCTGCTGAGCCGCATACTCCCTCACATCCTGCGTAATCTTCATCGAGCAGAAATTTGGCCCGCACATGCTGCAGAAATGCGCCACCTTGTGCGCCTCCTTGGGCATGGTCTCATCATGCATCTCCCGCGCCTTCTCCGGGTCCAGGCCCAGGTTGAACTGGTCTTCCCAGCGGAACTCGAAGCGGGCCTTGCTCAGCGCGTTGTCGCGCACCTGGGCGCCCGGGTGGCCCTTGGCCAGGTCGGCGGCGTGGGCGGCGATCTTGTAGGTGATGATGCCGTCGCGTACGTCCTGTTTGTTGGGCAGGCCCAGGTGTTCCTTGGGGGTGACGTAGCAGAGCATGGCGGTGCCGTACCAGCCGATGTTGGCGGCGCCGATGCCGCTGGTGATGTGGTCGTAGCCCGGGGCGATGTCGGTGACCAGGGGGCCGAGGGTGTAGAACGGCGCCTCGTAGCAGTCGTGCAGTTCCTTGTCGACGTTCTCCTTGACCATGTGCAGGGGCACGTGGCCGGGGCCTTCGATCATCACTTGGCAGTCGTGTTCCCAGGCGATCATGGTCAGCTCGCCCAGGGTCTCCAGCTCGCCGAACTGAGCGGCGTCGTTGGCGTCGGCCAGGCAGCCGGGGCGCAGGCCGTCGCCGAGGCTGAAGGACACGTCATACGCCTTCATGATCTCGCAGATGTCCTGGAAGTGGGTGTAGAGGAAGCTCTCCTGATGATGGGCCAGGCACCACTTGGCCATGATCGAGCCGCCGCGGGAGACGATGCCGGTAACGCGGTCGGCGGTCAGCGGCACGTACTTCAGGCGCACGCCGGCGTGGATGGTGAAGTAGTCCACGCCCTGCTCGGCCTGCTCGATGAGGGTGTCGCGGAAGATCTCCCAGGTCAGTTCCTCGGCCTTGCCGTCCACTTTCTCCAGGGCCTGGTAGATGGGCACCGTGCCGATGGGCATGGGGGCGTTGCGCAGGATCCACTCGCGGGTCTCGTGAATGTTCTTGCCGGTGGACAGGTCCATGAGGGTGTCGCCGCCCCAGCGCGCCGACCACACCATCTTCTCCACTTCCTCTTCGATGGAAGAGGTGACGGCGGAGTTGCCGATGTTGGTGTTGATCTTCACCAGGAAGTTGCGGCCGATGATCATCGGCTCCAGCTCCGGGTGGTTGATGTTGGCCGGGATGATGGCGCGGCCCCGTGCCACTTCGTCGCGCACGAATTCGGGGGTGATCTCGTCGGGAATGCTGGCGCCGAACGACTGGCCCCGGTGCTGGCGCAGCAGGCGGGCGTAGCGCGGGTCGTTTCGCAGCTCCTGCAGGCGCAGGTTCTCGCGGATGGCGATGAACTCCATCTCCGGGGTGATGATGCCCTGACGCGCGTAGTGCATCTGGGTGACGTTGGCGCCGGCCTTGGCGCGGTGCGGGGTGCGGATGTGCTCGAAGCGCAGGTGCGCCAGGTCGGGATCGGACTGGCGCGCGCGGCCGTACTCGGAGGTGGGGCCGTCGAGCTGCTCGGTGTCGCCGCGCTCCAGGATCCATGCCTCGCGCAGGGCGGGCAGGCCCTTCAGCAGGTCGATCTTCACGTCCGGATCGGTGTAGGGGCCGGAGGTGTCGTAGACGGTGATGGGCGGATTCTCCTCCGGTGCGCCGCTGGTGTGGGTCGGCGACTGTTCGATCTCGCGCATGGGCACGCGCAGGTCCGGGCGGCTGCCCTGGAGGTAGATCTTGCGGGAGTTGGTAAAAGGCCTGGTGACCTCTTCCGAGAGTTTGGCCGTCTTGTTCAGGAACTCTTCGGGAATCGCGCTCATTGTCTGGCCCTCTGGCGGCTCGCGCCTGGCGGTGAAACAGGGGACAGGCGGGGGCGGACCGGGTTCCCGGTGGGGAATGGTGCGGGCGGGTTGAGGAGTACCTTAAGGAAAGTACGCTTTCCCTACGCCGGTGTTACCCGGGTCAGGTTCAAAGGGTATCTCTCAGCCCCCGCGCTGGCCGCCGGCCGCCTGGCGGCCGCCGGGCCAGGGGAGCACCCCCAGCTGTCGTTGCCGCAAAAAGTATACGAAAGTCCTTGGGCTTGCAAGGTAATCCCGTTTCGGCTGGCGGGAAATCCATGCAAAAACCGCCGTTTAGCGTTTAATCGGACTGGACGAAGGGCCCGGTTTTCAGCCATATTTAAGGAAGGCACGCTACAGTGGATCCTGGACGCGCAAGGCCGTTCGCGCGCCGCCAGCTCCCAGGAGGTCCCCCATGCGCTACGCTGTCGAAGTACATCTTGATTACGTCACTCATCCGCCGGAAGAGGTGCACCAGGTGTGGGAGCAAATCCGCCACGCCATGACCGAAGCCGG
>JARRNI010000505.1:0-3860 GCA_037385125.1 Pseudolabrys sp. | reverse complement strand
ACGTCGACTTCGGTGGCGTCGGACAGATAGCGGTCGATCAGCAGCGGGCTCTTCTTCGACACCGCCAGCTCGCTCGGCCGGTCGAGAACTTCGCCCAGCCGCGCTACGTAGCGGTCGAGTTGGCCGGCATCGCGCACGATCTCCATGGCGCGCCCGCCCAGCACATAAGAAGGCCGGATCATCACCGGATAGCCGATCTCTTCCGCGATGGCGCGCGCGGCCGCCGGCGAGGTGGCGATGCCGCTCTCGGCCTGGCGCAGCTTGAGCTTGCTCAGCAGCTTTTGGAAACGCTCGCGGTCTTCCGCCAGGTCGATGGCATCAGGCGAGGTGCCGAGGATCGGCACCTTGGCGTCTTCCAGGGCGCGCGCCAGCTTGAGCGGCGTCTGCCCGCCGAACTGTACGATGACGCCGTGCAGCGAGCCTTTCGAGCGCTCGATGTCCACGATCTCCAGCACGTCCTCCGGCGTGAGCGGCTCGAAATAAAGCCGTTCAGAGGTGTCGTAATCGGTCGAAACGGTTTCCGGATTGCAGTTAACCATGATGGTCTCGTAGCCGGCGTCCTTCAGCGCGAAGGCAGCATGACAGCAGCAGTAGTCGAACTCGATGCCTTGGCCGATGCGGTTGGGCCCGCCGCCGAGGATGACCACTTTCTTGCTGTCCGATGGCGCCGCTTCGTTCACGGCCCGGCCAGCGAACGGCATTTCGTAGGTCGAATACATGTAAGCGGTGGGGGAAGCGAATTCGGCAGCGCAGGTGTCGATGCGCTTGAACACCGGATGTACGTCGAGGGCGCGGCGCTTTTTCGTCACGTCTTCCGCCGGCGTGCCGGTGAGCTTGGCTAAGCGGGCGTCGGAAAAGCCCATTGCCTTCAGCCGCCGGAACGGGCCCGCCGTCGCTGGCAGGCCCTTGGCCGCGACCTCGGCTTCGGTTTCCACCAGCGCGCGGATTTCGGCCAGGAACCAGGGATCGATGCGGCAAGCATTATGGATTAGCTCGTCGCCGGCGCCGAGCCGCATGGTCTGCGCCACCTTCAGCATGCGTTCCGGCGTCGGCGTGCCGAGCGCGGCGCGGATATTGTTCTTGTTGTCGGCGTCCTCGATGCCTTTCGCCGGGTCGTAATCTTCGATGGTCACCTCGTCGAGCCCGCTCAGCCCGGTCTCCAGCGAGCGCAGCGCCTTCTGCAACGACTCCTGGAAGGTGCGGCCGATCGCCATGGCCTCGCCCACCGATTTCATCGAGGTGGTGAGCATCGGCGCGGAGCCGGGGAATTTCTCGAAAGCGAAGCGCGGGATCTTGGTGACTACGTAATCGATGGTCGGCTCGAACGAAGCGGGCGTCGCGCCGCCGGTGATGTCATTGGCGATCTCGTCGAGCGTGTAGCCGACCGCCAGCTTGGCGGCGACCTTGGCGATGGGAAAGCCGGTCGCCTTCGACGCCAGCGCCGAGGAGCGCGACACGCGCGGATTCATCTCGATGATCACAAGCCGCCCGTCCGCCGGGTTGACCGCGAACTGCACGTTGGAGCCACCGGTCTCCACCCCGATCTCGCGCAGCACGCGGATCGAGGCGTCGCGCATTATCTGGTATTCCTTGTCGGTGAGCGTGAGCGCCGGGGCGATGGTGATGGAATCGCCGGTGTGCACGCCCATCGGGTCGACGTTCTCGATTGAGCAGATGATGATGCAGTTGTCGTTCCTGTCGCGCACCACCTCCATCTCGAATTCCTTCCAGCCCAGCACCGATTCCTCGATCAGCACTTCGCTGGTGGGGGAGGCGTCGATGCCGCGCTCGACGATGTCGATGAACTCGGCCTTGTTGTAGGCGATGCCGCCGCCGGTGCCGCCGAGCGTGAAGCTCGGCCGAATGATCGCCGGCAGCCCGATGTCGTCGAGCGCCTCCAGCGCCTGCGCCAGCGTCTTGATCTGATGCGAGCGCGGCGTCTCCAGCCCGATCTTGTTCATCGCCTCGCGGAACAGCTCGCGGTCTTCCGCCTTGTCGATGGCTTCGGCGGTGGCGCCGATCATCTGCACGCCGAACTTCTCGAGCACGCCCATCTTCTTCAGGGACAGTGCGCAATTGAGGCCGGTCTGCCCGCCCATGGTGGGCAGCAGTGCATCGGGCCGCTCCTTCTCGACGATCTTGGCGACGATCTCCGGCGTGATCGGCTCGATATAGGTGGCGTCGGCGATTTCGGGATCGGTCATGATCGTCGCCGGATTGGAATTGACCAGGACAACCCGGTAGCCCTCTTCGCGCAGCGCCTTGCACGCCTGGGTGCCGGAATAGTCGAATTCGCAGGCCTGGCCAATAACGATGGGGCCGGCGCCGATGATCAGGATCGATTTGAGGTCGGTGCGTTTGGGCATTGCTTTCCGGAAAACCGGCACAAAAAAGGCGCGCCTATGCGCGCTTTCAGGCTGAGTGGGTACCGGTCAGCCGCCGGAAAGCGCGCCACTTAAGATGAGCGCGCGGCCGGACGCAAAACCGGTGCCCACTTTTGCTGACCGCGCGCTGGCGTCCCCCGGATCGCGCCGAGGACGCCACCCCCGCGCGCGGGGGTCTTTAGACCAGATTCGAAGGGGAGGGAAGGGGAGCCTTTTGTCTGACCACAGGCCCGGAAACCTTAGGCTACCGAAACCGTTATCTTCTAATGACCCCGACGAGCCCCGCCGTCAAACGCAGCAACAAATCCGCCTGGCTCGCAGGCGCTGCGCTGTTCGCCACCTTTGCGATCGCGCGCGCGCTTGATCGCGGCGCGCCGCGGGCCGATGCTGCCCGCGCGAAGCCCGCCTGGCACGCGGGCGGCCCCGCGCAATGGAAGCACATCCTCTACCGCACCTATGAGGAGTTCAACGACGACCGGCTGCTGTCGCTGGCCGCAGGCGTCGTGTTCTACGGCCTGCTGGCGCTGTTCCCGGCCATCACCGCGCTGGTGTCCAGCTATGGGCTGTTCGCCGATCCCGCGACCGTCACCGACCATCTGGCGACGCTGAAGAACGTCCTGCCGCAGGGTGCCTACGGCATCATCGATCAGCAGGTCACCCGAATCGCCTCGACCACCACAGGTGATTTGAGTCTGGCCTTCTTCGGCAGCCTGGCGGTCGCGCTGTGGAGCGCTAATTCCGGGCTCAAGGCGATCATCGACGCGCTCAACATCGTCTACGGCGTCAAGGAGTGGCGCAGCCTCATCCGCCTCAATGTCGTGTCGCTGATCATGACGGTCGGCACCATCGTCGGCCTGCTGCTGGCAATGGCAGCCGTGGTGGCGGTGCCGATCGTGCTGTCCTATCTACCGCTCGGCTCCTGGGGCGCGGCCATCATGGCGTGGCTGCGCTGGCCGGCGCTGTTGCTGCTGGTCATGCTAGGGCTGGCGCTGCTCTACCGCTTCGGTCCCAACCGCGACAACCCGCGCTGGGAACTCCTTAGTCCGGGCGCCGTGTTCGCCGCCGCTGCCTGGCTCGCCGGCTCCGCGCTGCTGTCGTGGTACCTCAGCAATTTCGCCGACTACGGCGCCACATACGGCTCGCTCGGCGCTGCCATCGGCCTGATGATGTGGCTTTGGATGAGCGCCATCGTGGTGCTGCTCGGCGCCGAGCTGAATGCGCAGATCGATGCCGCGCGCGAGGCGGTCGAGAAGAAATCGGAAAACAAGAGCGGTAGGGCGTGAGCGTCCGCCTCCGCGCTACGCGCTTCGGCGCAACAGCCTTCGCACGAATCGGCTTGTCGAGCCGAAGCTTGCGAAGCAAGCGAAGGATGGAGGCTCGGCCTGGAATCGAACCAGGCTGGAAGACCATGCACGGCTTCTGCGTCGCCACTCCGACACGGGGCCGGCGACAGGCATAGGCAGTCCGCCTTGCCGC
>JARRNI010000504.1:0-3864 GCA_037385125.1 Pseudolabrys sp. | reverse complement strand
CTCAATTGTGGCTCGTTTTCCGCAGCATGAATTCGAAATACGCCGCCGCTGCGCCCGTGACGCACACTTCAAATCGATATGCGCGGACCACCAGGAAGCCACCACGGCACTCCGCTACTGGCAAAACGCCGCCAAAGACGAAGCCCGAAATCAAGAGAGCGATCGAAAGGTCGATGAGTACACGCAGTTTCTCGGTGAACTGGAATCCGAGATCCTGGCACAACTGGAAAGCGTCGGGACAAAGCCCGGGGGCGACAGCAGAGGAGACTGTGATGAGTGTCTCCATTAAACACAAAGTCAGCCTTTACGCCTGCGCGGCGGCAGTGCTGGCCGCCCCGCTTTGGGCCGGAACGCAACCGGCCCACGCGCAAGCGCCGGTCCAGAAGCCCAATATCGTCCTCATCCTATCGGACGACTTCGGCTACGGCGACGCCGGCGTCTACGGCGGCGGCGAAAACCGCGGCATGCCGACCCCCAATCTCGACCGCATGGCGGCCGAAGGCATGACGTTTATGTCGTTCTACGCGCAGCCGAGCTGCACGCCCGGTCGTGCGGCCGTGCAGACTGGCCGTATCCCGAACCGCAGCGGCATGACCACCGTGGCCTTCCAGGGCCAGGGCGGCGGCCTGCCGCACGCCGAGTGGACGCTGGCATCGGTGCTAAAGACCGCCGGCTACAAGACCTTCTTCACCGGCAAATGGCATCTCGGCGAGGCCGACTATGCGCTGCCCAACGCGCAGGGCTACGACGAGATGAAGTATGCCTTTTTGTACCATCTCAATGCCTACACCTACGGCGACCCGAAGTGGTTCCCGGACATGGACCCCAAGCTGCGCGAAATGTTCAACCGTGTGACCAAAGGCTCGCTGTCGGGCAATGCCGGCCAGAAGCCGCACGAGGACTTCAAGGTCAACGGCGAGTATGTGAACACGCCAGTCATTAACGGCAAGGAAGGCTTGGTCGGCATTCCGTTCTTGGACGAATATATCGAAAAGGCCTCGCTCGACTATCTCGATCGCAACGCGAAGTCGAAGCAGCCGTTCTTCATGAGCATCAACTTCATGAAGGTGCATCAGCCGAATCTGCCGGCGCCCGAGTTCGAACATAAGTCGCTGTCGAAGACAAAATACGCCGACTCGATCGTGGAGGCCGATACCCGAATCGGTCACATCCTCGACAAGATCCGCGCGCTCGGCCTCGACAAGAACACCTATGTGTTCTGGACGACGGACAACGGCGCTTGGCAGGACGTCTATCCGGACGCCGGCTACACCCCGTTCCGCGGCACCAAGGGCACGGACCGTGAGGGCGGCAACCGTGTGCCCGCGATTGCGTGGGGACCTGGAATCAAGGCCGGCTCGAAGAATTCCGACATCGTCGGCGGTCTGGACTACATGGCGACCTTTGCTCATCTCGCGGGTATCGCAAAGCTTCCCGAGAAAGATAGAGATGGCCAGCCGATCATCTTCGATAGCTACGACATGTCGCCGATCCTGTTCGGTACCGGCAAGTCGGCTCGTAAATGCTGGTTCTACTTCACGGAGGACGAGCTGACCCCCGGTGCCGCCCGTTGTGGCCACTACAAGGCCGTCTTCAATCTGCGCGGTGGCGACGGCGCCAAAACCGGCGGTCTCGCCGTCGATTCGAACCTAGGTTGGAAGGGTGCGGACTCCTACGTGGCGACCGTCCCCCAGGTCTTCGACCTCTGGCAGGACCCACAGGAACGCTACGATATCTTCATGAACAACTTCACCGAGCACACCTGGACGCTGGTCACGTTCAACACGGCGATCAAGGACCTGATGAAGACTTACATCAAGTACCCGCCGCGTAAACTTCAGAGCGAGGTCTATACTGGCCCCATCACCATCTCGAAGTACCAGAGGTTCAAGTTCATCAGAGACGAGCTTAAGAAGCAGGGAGTCAGCATCGGACTGCCTTCAGGTAACTAAACGATTAATGACGGCCCTGGAGGATTCCTCCGGGGCCGCTTTTTGTCCGCCCCAATTGGGAAGCGATTAATGAACCGTATTCTCGTCCATCGGCGCGCGATCCTGACCGCCCTGCTTGCTTCGACCGCCGCCGCTGCAGTGCCGCTGCCGGCGCTGGCGCAGGCCGACCCGCTGCCCTCCTGGAATGAAGGCCCGGCGAAAAAGGCCATTACCGACTTCGTCGCTAGGGTCACCCACGAAGGCTCGGCCGACTTCGTACCTGCGCCGCAACGGATTGCGACATTCGATAATGACGGTACGCTATGGTGTGAGCAGCCGATGTACGTCCAGCTCGCATTTGCGTTGGAGCGGGTGAAAGCGCTCTCCAACCAGCATCCGGAATGGAAGGACAAGCAGCCCTTTAAGGCGGTGCTCGACAATGACATCAACGCGCTTGCCAAATCCGGCAAGAAGGGCCTGCTGGAGCTGATCATGGCGACCCACGCCGGCATGAGCACCGCGGACTTCGAGAAGATCGCCACCGACTGGATCCGGACCGCGCGTCATCCCAAGTTCAAGAAGCCCTACACCGACCTCGTCTACCAGCCGATGCTGGAATTGCTGGCCTATCTGCGCGCAAACCAGTTCAAGACCTTCATCGTCTCCGGCGGCGGTATTGAATTCATGCGCCCCTGGACCGAGCGCATCTACGGCGTGCCGCCCGAGCGGGTCGTTGGCTCCAGCATCAAAACCAAATACGAGATCAAGAATGGCGTTCCGCAGTTGACCCGACTGCCCGAAATCAATTTTATCGACGACAAGGCGGGCAAACCGGTCGGCATCAATGAACACATCGGCCGCCGACCGATCGCTGCATTCGGCAATTCGGATGGCGATCTCGAAATGCTGGAATGGGCCACCGCGGGCGGCGGCGCGCGGCTCGGCATGCTTGTGCACCACGACGACGCGGCGCGCGAATATGCCTACGACCGCAAATCCCACTTCGGCAAGCTCGATAGAGGACTCGTCGAAGCACCGAAGCCCGGCTGGACCCTAATCCGCATGAAGAACGACTGGAAACACATCTTCAACTTTCGGTAGTCGGCAGGCTGAAGCGGAGGCTACAGCGACGAAATACTCGATCATACACCTAACCAACGGGGCGACGATCATGAATACGATCAGACTCTTTTCAAACAATATTCGACTGCGCGTCGGCGTTGTCTTGGCTACGTGCGCGGTGGTGGCGGTAACGCTTGCCCCACCACTTGTCACGGACGCGGCTGCGCAGGGCGCCAAGCCGAACATCATCTTCATTATGGGCGATGACATCGGCATGTGGAATATCAGTGCCTATTCCCGCGGCATGATGGCCGGACGGACCCCGAACATCGACAAGCTCGCGGCCGAGGGTGCGATCTTCACCGACTATTATGCGGAGGCGAGCTGCACGGCGGGCCGGGCCTCCTTCATTACCGGCGAGCTGCCGATCCGTACCGGTTTGACGACGGTTGGTCAGGCCGGAGCGAAGATTGGTATGCCGGACAAGGCGCCGACCATCGCGACCGCGCTGAAGGAACTGGGCTACGCCACCGGGCAGTTCGGCAAGAACCATCTCGGCGATCGCAACGAATTCCTGCCGACCGTGCACGGCTTCGACGAGTTCTGGGGCTATCTCTATCACCTCGATGCGATGGAGGACCCGTGGCACCGGAACTACCCAAAGGACCTGCTGAAAAGGGTCGGGCCGCGCGACCTCCTGCACACGTTTGCGACCGACAAAGACGACCCGACGGTCGATCCCCGCTGGGGCAGGGTCGGCAAGCAGCGCATCATCGACGAGGGGCCACTGCCGCCGCATCCGGTAAAAGGCGTTAAATATAACATGGAGACGGTCGACAACGTGATCCGTGATTACGCCTTCAAGTTCATG
>JARRNI010000503.1:0-3884 GCA_037385125.1 Pseudolabrys sp. | reverse complement strand
TCAAGCTCGCCTCGGTGAAAGACTACGAGCCGTTGATCGGCGGCGAGGTGGTCGACCGCCTGCTCAAGAAGATCGAAGTGCTGCGCGACCTGCACCTGGTCAATATCAACTCTACCTATTACGGCGGCGGCGTCGCCGAGATCCTGTCCTCGCTGACCCTGTTGATGAACGCGTCCGGCATCCGCACCGGCTGGCGCGTGATCCAGGGCCGGCCGGACTTCTTCAGCGTCACCAAGAAGATGCACAACGCCTTGCAGGGCGGCGACATTGCCCTCACCGACCTGAAGATGCAGATCTACGAGGAAGTGGCGTTCGAGAACGCGGCCCGCCTGCACATCGATCACGACGTGATAATCGTGCACGACCCGCAGCCGCTGCCCATCATTCAGCACTTCCGCAAGAAGGCGCCCTGGGTGTGGCGTTGTCATCTCGACCTCAGCAACCCGCACCCGGAGGTCTGGGACTACCTTGCGCCGCTGATCGAGCAATACGATGCGGTGGTGATGTCGCTGCCCGAGTACGCACAAAAACTCTCGTCGCCGCAACGCTTTATCATGCCGGCGATCAACCCCTTCTCCACCACCAACAAGGAACTGTCGGAGTCGGAAATCAAGGACCGCTTCGAGCACCACAAGATCCCGACCGACCTGCCGCTGGTGGTGCAGATCTCGCGCTTCGACAAGTGGAAGGACCCGCAGGGCGTGATCGACGCCTTCAAGATCGCGCGCAAGCAGGTTGACTGCACGCTGGTGCTGGTCGGCAACGTGGCGACCGACGATCCGGAAGGCCAGGAGGTCTTCGCCTCGATCTGTTCGCAGGCCGAGGACCGCATTCGCGTCATGTCGGTGCAGGACTCTGCGCTGGTCAACGCGCTGCAGCGCAAGGCCGCCGTCGTATTGCAGAAGTCGCTACGCGAGGGCTTTGGCCTCACCGTCACCGAGGCCATGTGGAAAAGCGCCGCCGTGATCGGCGGCAATGTAGGCGGCATCAAGCATCAGATCCAGGACGGCGTGAACGGCTTCCTGGTGGACAATCCCGAAGAAGCCGCCGCCCGCATCGTCGAGCTGGTCAAGGACAAGGCCCTGCGCGAGCGGCTGGGCAGCAAGGCGCGCGAGACCGTGCGCCAGCGCTTCCTGATGACGCGGCTGATGGAGGATTGGCTCGATCTGGTGGGATCGTTTGAGGCGCGATTCCAGTTGAAAGGGGCGGCACACCACTGAATTCCCAAGCGGGGCAACACTGCAATTCAAATTCAAGGAGTAAAGCCATGAGCAAGAATCCCCCGCATGTACTGTGGTTCGAAAATGTCGGCCGCCACGACGTGGCCAAGGTCGGCGGCAAGAACGCTTCGCTCGGTGAGATGGTCGCCAATCTCGGCAGCAAGGGCGTGCAGGTGCCGCCCGGCTTCGCCACCACCGCCGACGCCTACTGGCGCTATATCGAGGCCAACGGCCTGAAGCAGAAGATCGCCGACGCGCTCGGCAAGCTCGCCGCCGGCAAGATGACGCTGGCGGAAACCGGCGCCGCCATCCGCACCATGTTCGTGCAGGGCGAATGGCCGAAGGAAACCGCCGAGGCCATCCGCAGCCACTATGCCGAGCTGTGCAAGCGCGCCGGCAAGAAGGACGCGGACGTGGCGGTACGCTCGAGCGCTACGGCCGAGGATTTGCCGGACGCCAGCTTCGCCGGCCAGCAGGAGACGTACCTCAACATTCGCGGCGACAAAGCGCTGCTCGACGCCTGCCGGCGCTGCTACGCCTCGCTGTTCACCGACCGCGCCATCAGCTACCGCCAAGTCAAGGGTTTCGACCACATGAAGGTCGCGCTTTCCATCGGCGTGCAGCGCATGGTGCGCTCTGACATCGGCGGTTCCGGCGTGATGTTCTCGCTCGACACCGAGTCGGGCTTCAAAAAGGTCGTGCTGATCAACGCCGCCTGGGGGCTGGGTGAGAATGTGGTGCAGGGCGCGGTCGACCCTGACGAGTATATCATATTCAAGCCGTTGCTGGAGAAGTCAGCCCTCACGCCGATCGTCGAGAAGCGCATAGGCGAGAAGGCGAAGAAGATGATCTACACATCGGACGGCGCGCATCCGACCAAGAACGTGCCGACCTCGAAGGCCGAGCGCGCGGCATTCGTGCTCAACGACGATGACATCCTCAAGCTTGCCCGTTGGGCGGTGATCATCGAGCAACACTACGGCCGGCCCATGGACATGGAATGGGCCAAGGACGGCGAGACCGGCGAATTGTTCATCGTGCAGGCGCGGCCCGAGACCGTGCAGTCGCGCCGTACGGCATCCGCCTTCCGCACCTATCGCATCAAGTCAAAGGGCAAGAAGCTGGCGAGCGGCTTGAGCATCGGCGACGCGGTGGTGGCGGGCAAGGTCTGCATCATCGACAGCCCGAAAGAGATCGATCGGTTCGTGGACGGTGCCGTGCTGGTGACGCAGACAACCGATCCGGACTGGGTGCCGATCATGAAGCGGGCGGCGGCCATCGTCACCGATCACGGCGGCCGCACCTCGCACGCGGCCATCGTCAGCCGCGAGCTGGGGCTGCCGGCGGTGGTCGGCACCGAGAACGCCACGGAAGTGCTGCACGACGAGCAGCAGATCACCGTCTCCTGCGCCGAGGGCGAGGAGGGCTTCATCTACGAGGGCACCGCCGATTTCGAATCGAGCGAGATCGATTTCACCAAGACGCCGGACACCAAGACCGACGTGATGCTCAATCTCGCCAATCCGGCGGCGGCCTTCCGCTGGTGGCGCATCCCGGCCGACGGGGTCGGGCTGGCGCGCATGGAGTTCGTGGTCTCCAACCACATCAAGGTGCACCCCATGGCGCTGGTGCATTTCGACAAGCTCAAGGACCAGAAGGCCAAGGCCGAGATCGCGGAGCTCACCGCCGCCTACGACGACAAGGAGGAATATTTCGTCGACCGCCTGTCGCGGGGCTTGGGCCGCATCGCCGCTGCGTTCTATCCGCATCCGGTGATCGTGCGCATGAGCGACTTCAAGACCAACGAATATGCCGGCCTGGTGGGCGGCGCCGAGTTCGAGCCGAAGGAAGAGAACCCGATGCTCGGCTTCCGCGGCGCCTCGCGCTATTACTCGCCGCGCTACAAGGCGGGCTTCGCGCTGGAATGCCGCGCCATGCATCGGCTGCGCGAGAAGATGGGCTTCACCAATGTCATCGTGATGATCCCCTTCTGTCGCTCGACCAAAGAGGCCGATAAGGTACTGGAAGTGATGGCGGAGAACGGGCTCAAGCGCGGCGACAACGGCCTGCACGTCTATGTCATGTGCGAAATTCCCTCCAACGTCATCCTGGCCAAGGAATTCGCCCAGCGCTTCGACGGTTTCTCCATCGGCAGCAACGACCTCACCCAGCTCACCCTCGGCGTCGACCGCGATTCCTCGGAGCTTGCCGGACTGTTCGACGAGCAGGACGAGGCGGTGAAATGGATGATCCACAGCGTGATCGACGCCGCGCATGTCGCCGGCGCCAAGGTCGGCTTGTGCGGACAGGCGCCGAGCGACCATCCGGAATTTGCCGAATTCCTCGTGGATTGCGGCATCGATTCCATGTCGGTTAGTCCTGACAGCTTCCTCGAGGTGAAGCAGCGGGTCGCCGCCCGTGAGGCCACCAAGCCGCAGCCGCGCGCACGGGCGAGCGGGTAGGGATTGTCCGAGCAGATGGACTGACCGAATGAGCGTGCCGCGAACTCTGCGTGCTCCCCTCCCCCTTAGGGGGAGGGGCTCGGGGTGGGGGGCCGCCCAAGATGCAACGCAGTGTCCCAATCGATTACCCCCCTCCCTAACCCTCCCCCACTCGGAGTCGGATTTATCCGACTTCGACCACGCTTATAGTGCCCGAACTCGG
>JARRNI010000502.1:0-4642 GCA_037385125.1 Pseudolabrys sp. | reverse complement strand
GGGGCACTCAGATCAAGGCGAGAGTGTTCTCGATGCCCCTAAAACTTTAATAAAACGGTAAGCCGCAAAATAGCTAATGTAAATATAGGATAGAGATGGCCCCAAAGGGACGGCACCAAAAAACCCCGCTGCCGCTTGTTTTGGACCCCCCAAGTACTGTTCGGGCCTCTCCCAAAAAACTCGAATTCATCGAGGTTGATTAGAAAACTCTAAACCTGACTATAAAAACAAAGCAGTCGGATAGAGCATCAGCCTTCTAAGCTGAGGGTCCGTGGTTCGAGTCCAGGCGGGGTCGCCAACAATTCCAAGGGCTTGGCTTCGTGCTGGGCCCTTTTTTGTGTCGCGCGTGTTGCAATATTTTCCCCTTCTGTTTCAACGGCTACCAGCGGCCACCTGTGTGTGCCAAAAACCTAAATCCGCACATAATGGTGGTGAAGTCCGCCGAGGATCGGCTGTGACGCGATATTCCCGAGTCGTTGCATGGTGCGAAAGGCGGGCGCATCTTTGTCCAGCGACCGGTGCGTCCTGATCTTGTTGTAATAGTCGGCATATCTTTGCAGAATCCGACCCAGGTGCGCCTCGCTCAAGATGACGAGGTGATCGAGGCACTCGCGCCGGATCGATCCAATCAGCCGTTCGGCGTAGGCGTTCTGCCAAGGCGTAGCCGGCGCTATAGGCCTGTCTCGGATACCCATGGCACGAATGCGACGCAAGGTGAGTTCGCCATAGATGCTGTCGTTATCTCGGATGAGCTAGCTAGCCTGGCGCTCTATTCCAGGGAAACGCTTCGGTAAGCTGGCGTGCGATCCATTCCGCGGTCGGATTTTGCGTCACGTTTATCCAGACCAGCTCTCTCCAGCCCAACCTGACGATGACGAAGGCATAGAGTAGGCTGAAGCCGATGGTCGGGACCACGAATAGATCCATGGCAGCGATGTCCGGGGCATGGTTGCGCAGAAAGGTGCGCCATCCCTGACTGGGCGGTCCCCATCGCTTGACCATATATTTGGCTACCGTCGACTGTGCGACCTCGAAGCCGAGCTTGAGCAGCTCGCCATGGATGCGCGGGGCTCCCCACAAAGGATTGTCGGTGCTCATTCGCCGGATCAGCGTGCGCAGTTCTACATCGATCTGCGGCCGCCCTCCCCTCGAGCGCGACCTCCAACGCCAGTAGCGGCGAAAGCCGGCCCGAAGCCACCGAATGACCGTCTCCGGCTGCACGATGGCAAGGACCCGTAAGACCGAGGGAAACCAGCACTAAAGCTGGACTAGAAACAGCCGATCGAGGTTCGTAAGGCGGATCTTGCCGCGCACCTGCCGCCGTAGCACCAGCACCTGATGCCGCAGCGCTATATTCTCTGCCGCAAGCTGGCCCTTCGATTTGAAGGGCGAGGCCAGGTTGGCCAAGACAAGCGATAGCAGCGCGATCATAGCCTCAAATTAGGCGATTCCCTCACCTTATCAATGCGGATGGTGTTTTCGGTACACACAAGCCCTCAAAAAGGTGGACAGTCTCGCTCCCAGACTGCGAAAAACCGGGCTTCGTGCTAACGCTCGTCATGGCGTGGTCTCCAATCCGACGCTTCAACGCCGGACGATTCGAGGTTAATCACCCCGGAGACTACGCCACCCTCAATTCCTACCAACCCAGCGACGGCACCCGACGCGGACTCGCACACTTGAATTCATCAGGCGCCAAAGGCTATTGATCAAACGCGCGCCCATAGATCCGCCAAAGGATTTTCTGCCTGTCGCTTCCGGGCTTTATCTCGAGAAATGTGGCGGCGCTCTGCAGAACGCGGTTTCCTTTGCGTGCGACGATGACGCCAAGTTCGCCATCGACCACAGTCATGAGCCCTGAGTCCCCCAGATCCGTGACGTCGACCAGTTTCACGTTCTTCGGCAGATCAGTGGGGAAATACGTCCGAATCTTGCGCTGATAGTCATGGACATCCAGAGAGAGGTCGGCCATGCCGCCGGGCTTTTCGCTCCACATACAGCCATAGTCCGTGGCAGTCGGGAACAGCGGCTTCCTGTACAGCTTTGCCAACTCGTCTTTGCTGGCAAGGGCGCAGTAGTCCACGGTTTTCTCGGCCTTTGTCCCTTTCGTCTGCGCCTGGGCGTCTTGTTTCTTGGTGTCTTTCGATGAGCATCCCGCCATCGCAAAGACCAACAGAACAACGAACAGCGAACGAGCGCTCCTGCGAACGCCCCGCCCGCACGCCGCTGTCAAGCGCGAGACGCGGATGAACCACGCCTCGCTTGCCCAACCAACCGGCGGACGGACCTCAGAGCCAAACCTCCGGTTTTCCCGCATGTTACGAAGTGAAATCATCCGGACAATCCTCTCCCAAGTTTCTGGCCAAGCCTCCGGGCGTTGCTTTAGGTAGGCATGCTATGGGGTCAGAAAAAAGCTCTAATATCCCAGAGCACTTGACCGCAAGCTTGCGACAGTAGTTGGCTGCAAGCGTTCGTGCAAAATCCATAAAATAGGAACACATCGAGTGCGGTCAGTACGCCTCCGCTTCCGATGATGTGTTTTCGTGCCCGCATGTGATCAGGACCGGTAGGACGATTGCTAAGCGCCGCTTGTAGAATAGCGCCGCTGACTTTTGGCTAAGTATTTCGCTAAAATTATCCATTACCCCTGAAAAATGAGATGCCAACCGCCAGCGGAATGCGCCGAATATACTTGCAGGGTGCTTTCGACCGCGAAATTTGTTGCAGGCGTGGCGCATTGCTTTTCTCAGTCAGCTTCGCGTTCTCGCTGCTATCTCTTTCCCTAGGACCTGACGAACGACATTCTGAATCCACTGCGTGAATAACGATATAGTTCGCGCATTGAGGCATGAGGTACACCATCCTGATGTCCCTCCTTCATAATGGCGATGATCTCGTCGCTGCGCTTGGCATTATAACCGCCCGACTCAACAACTTTTGGGTCGGCTCTTGGCGTGGGACGGAATCAACTTGCCCCAGTAACACGCCGCAAAAATTCGCCAATGCGGTCGACTTCGGGGCCCATGTAATCGACCCAGC
Organism: Pseudolabrys sp.; assembly: GCA_037385125.1. Classification (GTDB taxonomy): domain Bacteria; phylum Pseudomonadota; class Alphaproteobacteria; order Rhizobiales; family Xanthobacteraceae; genus Pseudolabrys. The sequence continues at coordinate 1,603 of JARRNI010000502.1, read as the reverse complement.
CCATGAGGCTAATCGCGCCATGCACCATATCGGCCCAGAGGTGGAACTCGATCTCCGCACCCGCCGCCTTCGCGCGTTCGACGAGGCGCTGGGAGTCGTCGCGCAGCGGATCGAACTCGCAGGCGGTGACATAGAGCGGCGGCAGATTTCCGAAATCAGCCAGCATCGGAACCGCAAGCGGGTTCTTTTGATCAGCCGCGTTGGGCAGGTAGTCCTGCCAGTAACGCTTTATCTCTGCGGCTCCGAGAAAATACGCCCCCCACCAAAATCGCGCATCGATGGCGTATCGACGTCGAGTGAGTAGGCTCCATAGGCGAGCACCGCACCACGCAGCGGGCGCGCCCCGGCGTTGCGTAATGCAAGGCAAGTTCCAAGCGCGAGATTGGCGCCGGAAGAATCCCCGATCACGGCCATGCGCTGCGGATCGATTCCGAGAGCCGCGCCCTCCGATGCGGCCCAACGGACCGCCGCGATGCAGTCGTCGAGCGGCGCCGGAAAAGGATGCTCAGGCACGAGTGCATACTCGATGCTGAGGCAACGCAGGCCCGAGCGCTTGGCGATTTGTCTGGCGAAACCGTCATAGGTATCGAGGTCGCCAAACTCCCAGCCGCCGCCATGGATCAGGATCACGGTTGGCGCCGGAGCGTCAATGCCGGGATCGTAGAGCCGAACCCGGGTGTGGCCGCTCGGCACCACGATGGTGCGTTCCTCAACATGGGGTAGAGCGGGTGCGCCGGCATTGAGGAAGAAGGAAAGGCTGCTGTTGATGCGACGCAGTTCCGCCGCCCGGATCTCAGCCGGAGGAGGCAAGCCCTGCAGCCGGGAATAGATCATCCGCAGCACCGCGCGAAGCTGCGGATCGAGTCGCAGCCAGGCTTTCTCAAACAGATCGAAGAATTCCTTGGTTGAGGCGGAAAAATTACAATAGGTGTCGCTTGACTCCGGAGGTGGCGGGGTACCGCCGCCGCCCTGGGCAAGAGCGTCGTCAGCGTTGGTAATCGCCGGCAGTGCGGCCATGCAGGCGCCAAAGGCCCTCAGCAACGTGCGGCGGGACGCAGGCATGATGAATGATGAATTCCTCGGTTGTCCTTCCCGGAAATCATATCCAGACGCAGCAGTGATGCAATCCAGACAGGACGGACGTAACGGTGATTGTCGCAGAGCGTTAGATGGTTCGTCCTAGCGGCGCGTCGTCGCATGATTCAAAATGAGGTTGGTGTGCGTGTCATAGGGACAACGTCAATCAAGTGTCTTGATGAAGTTTTTTGAAGCGTAAGCTGTACAAGATCTCGCTCTGACTTATGTGTGTGCCGAACACCTAAACGCGAGCATAATAGTTGTGAAGCCCGCCAAGGATATGGTGTGACGCTAAGTGGTCCTCCAAGTTGGCCCACTCCGGTAACGGCCTCCTTCATCATATCTGATCCTTCAACCGCTCGCGCTTCGTTGATGGGCGTCGGGCTGCTTCTGCAGGGGGCCAGGGGGAACTAGCACTACTTTGGCAGATTTTGAGCGGCATAGGATTCCGAAATCAGTTTTTCTGTGACTCATGGGTGGTCGGTTTTTGGAGGGGCCGACCATGGGAAACAGAACATCGGATTGG
>JARRNI010000501.1:0-3886 GCA_037385125.1 Pseudolabrys sp. | reverse complement strand
GCCGCGCCCTGCGATCTGAGCGAGCCGTACAGCTCGAAGGCCTGCTTGGGCGTCAGGTTCTCGTGCACCACGCCGTTGACCGCGGCCAGCATGGCGTGCGGCGCGTCGGACTGGAAGATGTTGCGGCCCATGTCGACGCCGGCGGCGCCCTGCTGCACGGCGTTATAGGCCATGGTGAGCGCGTCGAGCTCGGGTAGCTTCTTGCCGCCGGCCATCACGATCGGCACCGGGCAGGAGGCGGTGACGGTCTCGAAGCCCTCGTCGACATAATAGGTCTTGACATATTGCGCGCCCAGCTCGGCGATGATGCGGCAGGCGAGGCGGAAATACTGCGCGTCGCGCTTCATGTCCTTGCCGACCGCGGTGATGCCCATGACCGGCACGCCGTATTTCAGGCCGGCGTCGACCAGCCGCGTCATGTTGTGCACGGTCTGCGTCTCGTGCTCGCCGCCGATATAGACCTGCACGCCGACGCCGGAGGCGTTAAGCCGGGCGGCGTCCTCCATGTCGAGCGCGACCTGCTCGTTCGACAGGTCCTTCAGCACGCTCGGCCCGCCGCTCGCGCGCAGGCAGACGGGGATGGTGTTGTCGGCTGGGATCACGCTGCGCAGCATGCCGCGGGTGCAGAACAGCGCGTCGCACTGGTTGAGCAGCGGCACGATGGAAAGGTCGACGCGCTCCAGTCCCGTGGTCGGTCCCTGCATGTAGCCGTGGTCGATGGCGAGCATGACCGTGCGGCCGGTCTTCGGGTTGAAGGTGCGGGCCAGCCGGTTCTTCATGCCCCAGTCGAGCTGGTATGACCCTTTCAGGAAAAAGCCGGGCGCGGCCTGCGGTTTGTTGACGTAGTAAAGCTTGCCTTGTTTGTCGGCTTCCGGCATGGGTCCTCTTCAAGCGTTCGCGTGCGGTCGTGGGCGGACGGCGCCTATTGCTTCTTCTGTTGCGGCGCGGCGGTCTTTTTCATCGTGGACTTCTTCATGTTCATGGCCTTTTGCTTCTTCATCATTTCCTTGCGCGCGGCCGGCTCGTAGTCGCCCTTGCCCATGCATTTGTGGATGAAGACGCTGCGCTTCTTGCCGCTGAGCTTCTGGCTCTTGGCGCCGATCTTGCAGGTTTCCAGCTTCTGCTTGTAGCTGAGGGCCGAGGCCGGGGTTGCCACGAGTAGTAGAGGCAGGCAGGCGAGGCCGATATATCGCAGCATGGTGTTCGCTCCCTGGGCGGTTTACTTGAACGTCACGATAGCACGGATTGGGGCCGAATAGGGTCAGCGCAGGGCCGCGGCGATGTTGCCGCCGTCGACGGTGGTCACGTCCGCGGTCGTCTTCAGCGCTAGGGCCTGGGCCAGGAAGGCCTGCGCCACGTCGTCGGCGGTGACCTCACGACCCAGCAGATTGCCGCTCATATAGGCCTTTTCGGTGAGCCCGCGAGCTTGGGCCCGCTCTTTGATGAAGTCGGCGGTCAAGAGGCCGGAGCGGATGCGGTCGGCGTTAACCGCGTTGGCGCGAATGCCCTGGGCGCCGTAGTCGAGCGCGTATTGCCGGACCAAGAAGAGGGTGGCCGCCTTAGGCAGGCCGTAGGGGCCGAAATTAGGACCCGGGTTCACCGCCTGTTTCGACACGTTGAACAAGAGGCAGCCGCCGGTGCCCTGTTTGAGCATGATGCCGACCGCGGCCTGCGCCACCTTTTGATGGGCGAAGAAGTTCAGCTCGAAGCTCTTGCGCAAGATAGCTTCGTCGACCTCGCCGATGCGGCCCTGCCAGGCGGCGCCCGCATTGGAGACCGCGATGTCGACGCCGCCGAAGGCTTCGGTGACCGCCTGGAAGGCGGCCTGCACGGAGGCGCCGTCGGTGACGTCGCACTGGACGCTGAGGGCTGAGTTGCCGATTTCTGCCGCTTTCGCCTCGGCCGCGGTTGGATCGAGGTCGAGCAGCGCCACTTCCGCGCCGGCCCGGGCGAAGGCGTGTGCAACGGCTGCGCCAATGGCACCGCCTGCACCGGTCACCACCGCGACTTGGCCTTCCAGCGGCAGCACTTTGCGCTGGCCGAGCTTGGCCAGTTCGAGCGGCCAGTATTCGCAGTCGAACATGTCGGCTTCGGGGATTGAGGTGAAGCGGCCGATGGCCTCGGCGTCGGTAATGCCCTCGACCGCGGCTTCCGCCACGTCGGCGGCGATGCTGGCTTCCTTGGCGCTGCCGCCCAGTCCGAACAGGCCGAGGCCCGGCACCAGCACCAGGCGGGGCATGGGATCGAGCATCTCGGCGTGCGCCTGCCGCGCCTTGTTGCGCGCGAAGTAGTCGCGGTACTCGGCGATGAAGTTGCGCGCGATGTCCTGCGCGGCGCGCTTGAAATCGTCGAGCTTGCCTTCCTCCGGCGCCGGCAGGATCAGCGGCCAGGGCTTGACGCGGATGACGTGGTCGGGCGTGAGCACGCCGGCGCGGGCGTAGCGGGAAAGCTCCTGGCCGTTGACGAAGTTCGCGATGGCGTCGCTGGCGCGGAACGCCAGCACACGGCGCCGGTGCGCGCCTTCGCCGAAAGCGTCGCGCAGGGCACAGGCGCCGCGCAGGATTGGCGCCACCGCATGGATGGCGGCGACCCGGTTGGGTAGCGCGGCGGAAGCGAACACCGCTTTGCGGTTCTTACCGACGCGCGTCTCGGCAAGCGTCACCATCTCGATCATGCGCTCGTAGGACTCGCGCGCGTTCTCGCCGAAGGTGAAGATGCCGTGCTTGTCGAGGACCAGACCTTCGACCTTGGGATTCTGTTCGAAGACTTCCGCGGCCTTCTTGGCGAGCCCGAAGCCCGGCATCAGGTAGGGCACGAAGCCGAGCCTCCCGTCATAGACTTCCGAGCAAAGCGCTTGTGCGTTGTCCTGGTCGATCAGGCTAAGGACCGCGGTGGCGTGGCTGTGGTCGACGAATTTCGCCGACACGAAGGCATGCAGTAGCATCTCGACCGAAGGCGAGGGTGCCAGCGGATCGATCAGGAAGGCGCGTTGCGCCCGCGCCATGTCGTCGTCGGCAAGCGCTTCGCGCGCGCGCAACCCGCGCAAGGGGGCAAGCCGCACCGCCGGCAGGCCGGCCGGCTCGATCGCGCCCATGTCCCAGCCGGAGCCCTTGACGTAGAGCGCGTCGACGTCCTCGCCGGCGAGCGTACGCGCTTTCGCCTTCAGCGAGGTATTGCCGCCGCCGTGCAGCACCAGCTTGGGGTCGCTGCCGATCAGCCGCGTGGAATAGACACGCAGCGCCAGATCGGGCGCCACGCCTTGCGCGCCGTAGCGGTCGACCGCAGCCTTGGCGTCGCGTTCGTTCCAGGCGGATTTCATTGCGGAACGCGCACGACCGGCATGATGCGCTAGTCCTTGTCGCCCATCAGGCGCCGGGCCCACCAGCCGCGCCGGGGCGCGGCAGGTTCTTCCGCACCGGTGCTGGAAATCACCGGCGTCGGCGTCGGCGGCAGCGTGGGCGGTTCGCCCTCGCTGGCAAAGGGCGCAGGCTCGCGCACGGTCGAGCGCCGGCGCGACGGCGCGGGCTCCTCCTCGGCCGGCTCCGCTTCATGCGCGGGCTGCGCGGCTTCGGGCGCGGCTTGCGCTGGCGCAGCTTCGGGCGATACAACCTCGGCGGCGGGTGCGGCCTGTTCGGGCTCGCGATCGAAGGGCGGCGCCATGGCATCGGCGTCCTCTTCGCTCACCGGCGGAAAATCACTGCCGACATGCGTTTCATGCGCCGCATGCTCCGGCTCCTGCGCGGGCTCGCCGCCGTTGGCCTGCGCCTCTGTCTCGCCGTTACGGCCACGCCGGTTGCGGCGTCCGCCGCGGCGCCCGCGCCGGCGGCGCTGACGGCCCTCGCGCTGCTCGCCCGCTTCATCTTCCGCCGCCTGCTCGCCATTCTCG
>JARRNI010000500.1:0-4574 GCA_037385125.1 Pseudolabrys sp. | reverse complement strand
CCGATCCATTCCTCGACCCATATCGAGGTCTACATGATCGAGGAGGCGCGCATCCTGGAATATTCCGGGCCGCTGCTCGCCGTCCTCAAATGGGCGTCGATGATGAAGCAGTTCATCTTGTACGTCATCTTCTGCAACGTGCTGCTGCTGCCCTGGGGGCTGTCGCATGCCGGCAGCGGCATCGGCGTCCTCGGCTCGCTCGGCTCGACGGCGATCAAGTTCACCCTGGTCGCCTGCGCGGTGGTGGTGGTGGAAACGGCGCAGTCGCGCCTGCGCTTCTACCGTTATCAGGAGCTGCTCGCCGCCTCCTTCGTCTTCGCCACCCTCGCCATCATCGGCACGCAACTGGTCTAAAGCCATGCTGGTCGCCCATCTCGATCCGCTCGCCGCTTCCGTCTTCAGCCTGATGGCGATCGCCAGCCTGCTGCTTGCCTTCGTGATGCTGGGCTCGCGCTGGCTCAACAATTATCTCTACGCCTTCGCCGCCGAATCCTGGGTGATCGCGGCGCTGTCGGCCACCGTCGGCTTCTACGGCCATTATCCCGAACTCTATCTGATCGCGATCCTGACCGCGCTGTTCCGCGGCCTGCTGCTGCCCTATCTGGTCTGGCGCATCATCGGCCGCCTCAACGTCACGCGCGAGATCCACGAAATCCTGCAGCCGAGCTCGGCGCTGGTGGCCGGCGCGCTCGCCGTGGTGTTCGCGCTCGCCGTCGCCTACCGCGTCGGCCAGTCACTTGGCCTCGCCGGCACGGTGGCGGTGCTGGCGCTCACCATCATGCTGTCGATGAAGCTGATCGGCTTTTTGATGCTGGCGGTGCGGCACGAGGCGCTGAGCCAGATCCTCGGCCTGTTGGTGCTGGAAAACGGCATCTTCCTCGGTGCTCAGATTCTGGTGCCGGGCATGCCGATGCTGATCGAGATCGTCATCCTGTTCGATCTTTTGGTGGCGGTCGCCTGCTTCGGCGTATTGGTGCGCTATCTGGTGGTCCATGTCGGCTCGACCTCCAGCCTCGACCTCAAGCGGCTGGTGGGCTGAGCCATGACCGGCACCTTGCTCCTCATTCTGATGATCGCGCCGCTCGCCGCGGTGGCCGGCTGCCTGCTGGTGCGCAGCCCGCGCATCGCGGAAACCCTTAATCTGATCGCCAGCCTGATCGTGTTCGCCGCCGCCATTCCGCTCACCGTACTGAGCGCGAGCGGCCCCTATCACTACTGGGGCAACTATGTCGTGCTCGACCTGACCGGCGCCTGGGTGATCTTGTGTACCGCGGTGGTCTATCTGCTCGCCGCCATCCATTCGATCGGCTACATGCGCCTGCTCGGCGAGGACGACACGCTGTGGAGCTTCTACGCGCTGTTCGCCGGCTTCGCATTCACCATCCTGGCGAGCGCGGTGATGAACAATGCCGGGCTCTATTGGATCGCCATCGAGCTCACCACGCTGGTCAGCACTTTCCTGGTCGGCTTCGAGCGCGCGGCCGAAAGCATCGAGGCGGCCTGGAAATACATCATCATCGTGTCGGCCGGCATCAGCCTCGCTTTGCTCGGCACCGTGTTGTTCTACTGGTGCGGCAGCTTCGTGCTGGGACCGACCTACGCCATGACCTGGGACGCGCTGCGCCTGGCCGCGCCCAAGATGAACCCGACGCTGGCGGCGCTGGCGTTCCTTTTGGTGCTGGTCGGTTACGGCACCAAGGTCGGCCTCGCGCCCATGCATTCCTGGCTGCCCGACGCCCACAGCGAGAGCCCGGCGCCGATCTCGGCCATGCTGTCGGGCGCGCTGCTCAACTCCGCGATGCTTGGCATCGTGCGCTATCTGCGCGTGGCCGACGCCGCGCAGACCGGAGACCTCGCGCGCACCACGCTGGTCGCCTTCGGCGTGGTGTCGCTGCTGATCGGCGCACTGTTCATCGTGCGGCAGAACGGCATCAAACGGTTGATGGCCTACTCCAGCGTCGAGCACATGGGCGTGGTGGCGCTCGGCTTCGGCTTCGGCGGGCCGTTCGGCGTGGCCGGCGCCTTCTATCACATGCTCAATCACTCGCTGAACAAGTCGCTGATGTTCTTCGGCGCCGGCAATCTGATGCGCAGCTTCGGCAGCAAGGAGATCGGCGACATCCGCGGCGTCTGGCGGCGATTTCCGGTGCAGGGCGCGCTCTGGCTCGCGGGCGCCGCCGCCATCACCGGCGCGCCGCCGTTCGGCCTGTTCCTCAGCGAGCTGATCATCCTGCGTGCCGGCTTCGAGAGCGGCTACGCCTGGGCGGTCTATACCATGGTGGTGCTGCTGATCGTCATCTTCATCGGCTTCCTCAATCACTTCCGCGCCATGTATTTCGACGGCGAGGACGTCATTGAAAAAGTGCCGGCGCGCGTGAGCCGCTGGTGCGTGGCGCCGATGTGGCTCGCGCTGGCGCCGCTCCTCGTGTTCGGCCTGTGGTGGCCGAGCGGTCTGTGGAGCCATTTCATGCTGGCCGCGCACAGCCTGGCGGGGCAGATGCCATGACCGTGTTGCAGCAGACCGCGCTGCTCCCGGCCGAGCTGAAGGAGGCCGCGGCCAAGCTGCTCGCTTCCGGCGGGCGCATGCAGATGGCCTATGCGTGGTACCCCAAGCCGCGTCAGCTCGAACTGCGCTATGTCGCCAGTGTGCCGGGCCAAGTGCCGTTCGCGGTCTGGCGCTGCGAGGCGGACGATAGCGTGCCGAGCCTCGCCAACAACTGCCCGCTGCTCGGCTGGTACGAGCGCGAGATCACCGACCTGTTCGGCTTGCGCTTTGCCGACCATCCGCAGCCGCAGCGGCTGGTGCTGCACGAGGGCGTCAATCCGCGCCTGCCGCCGTTCGACCCTGACTATCCCGCGGACGAGCCGTTGCGTGTCGAATCCAACATGCAGGCCGTGCCGGAGCTGGGTGGCGCCGAGGCCGACGTGCAGCTCCTGCCATTCGGCCCGGTGCGCGCCGACGTGATGGAGTCGGCCGAATTCCTGTTCTTCTATGTCGGCGAGGCGATCCTGCACTACCAGCCGCAGCTTTTCTTCAAGCACCGCGGCATGGAAAAGCGCTTCGAGGGACTCGAGCCGGGGCGCGGCGTGGTACTGGCCGAGCGCGTGTCCGGCGTCGGCAGCTTCGCGCATGCACTCGCGTATTGTCAGGCGCTGGAAGCGGCGGCCAATTGCGAGGTGCCGGCGCGCGCAAAGCATCTACGCGTGCTGCTGGCCGAGATGGAGCGGCTCTACAACCATCTGCATTATTTCGGCCATCTCTGCGACACCACGACCCTGAAGGTGGGGCACGCGGAAGGCATTCTGCTCGAAGAGCGCGCCAAGCAGCTCAACACCCGGCTGACCGGCAGCCGCTTCCTGCGCAGCCTGCTTGGCCTCGGCGGCTTGCGGCGCGACCTGACGCCGGGGCCGTGGCTCGCCGCCGAGCTGGGTTCGCTCGGCGACCAGTTCAGCGCCTACGCGCGGCACATGGAAAGCACCGCCAGCCATCTCGACCGGCTCATCACCACCGGCAAGCTCGACCGCCGCACCGCGTTCGACCAGGGCGCCACCGGCCCGATCGAGCGCGCCTCCGGCATCGACCGCGACCTGCGCCGCGACCATCCTTACGCTGCCTATGGCGCATTGCCGCCCGCGGTGGCCGTGCGCGAGGCCGGCGACGCGCACGCCCGCGCGCAGGTGCGCATGGACGCCCCCGAACAGCGAAGCACTCGGCTGGGCAGAAACGCCGCGCGGCACCCTTTTCTACGCCGTGCATATCGGCGCCGACGGCAAGCTGGCGCGCGTCAAGATCAAGTCGCCGTCGTTTTCGAACTGGCGCGTGTTCCCGTTCACCGTGCACGAAACCAACATGATGGACTACGGCATCAACGAGGCGAGCTTCGGTCTCACCATCGCGGGCTGCGATCGTTAGCGCATGATCCCGAAAAGTGGGAACCGGTTTTCGGAAAAGATCATGCGCAAAGAAAAGGACTAGCGAGTCATGCCGCAATGGACATTGCTGGGCTTGCTGCAGGGCAAACAGACCGCGCCCTGGCCGCTGGCCAAGGGCACCGACGGGCAAGAGGGTTTCCTCGGCATGCCGCGATTCATGCCGGAGTTGTGCGGCGAATGCTGTGAGGCGTGCGCTGATATCTGCCCGACCAAGGCCATCACCATGCGCCCTTCCTCCGGCGGCCGCCTCGACGTCGATTACGGCCGCTGCATTGTCTGCCAGCTCTGCACCGAGGCGTGCCCGACCGCAGCCATGGCGCCGTCGTCCGACTGGGCCTTCGGCGTGCGCAGACGTGAGAACCTCATCTGGAAGCAGGAGGCCGCCGCGCCGGCCCCCGCCGCGACGATGCGCGGCTTCCGCCGCAGTCTGCATGTGCGCCACGTCGACGCCGGCTCCTGCAACGGCTGCGAGTCCGAGCTGCAGGCGCTCAACAATCCGTTCTACAATCTGCACCGCCTCGGCATTTTCTTCACCGCCTCGCCGCGCTTTGCCGATCTGCTGCTGGTCACCGGCCCGGTGACGCAGCCCATGCTCGGTCCCTTGCGCGCGACCTATGAAGCCATGGCCGAGCCGCGCTGGG
>JARRNI010000499.1:0-5156 GCA_037385125.1 Pseudolabrys sp. | reverse complement strand
TCCGCCTTCGGGCTGCACCGCACGCCCGACAACAAGGATTGGATGCCGGGCATGTGGGGGCCGGGCGGCGGGCCCGGCACGGTGTGGAAGATCGACGCGACAACCGGCAAGCCCTCGCTGTTCGCGCGCATCGGCGTCAACGGCCGCCGCAATACCGGCGCCGCGCTCGGCAACATCGCCTACGACAAGTGGCATCATCAGCTCTACGTGTCTGATCTCGAGACCGGCCTCATCCACCGGCTGCGCGTGAGCGACGGCACCGATCTCGGCACGTTCGACCAGGGCGTGACGGGACGCGCCAGCTTCCTCGACGTGGCCAGCGGTCAGAAAAAGTCGCTGCCGACGGTGGCGTTCGATCCCAACACGAAGGCGCGCATCGACGATTGCCCGACGCCGTTCGTGAAGACGCCGGCCTGCTGGAATTTCGCGGATTTCCGCCGGCGTGTGTGGGGCTTGGCCGTGAGCAAGGACGCCAAGAGCGGCGAGGTCAGGCTTTATTACGCGACCTGGGCAAGCGAGGGATTTGAAAATCCCGCCTTCGCCTCTGCCAGCGACGCGGAGAAGCACAACGCGGTGTGGTCGGTCGCCATCACGGCAAACGGCGATTTCGACAAGGCGAGCGTGCGCAAGGAATTCGTGCTGCCCGATTTCTTCACCAAGCCGGACGACGTGGCGCGCTTCGGCTACAGCCGGCCGGTGGCCGACATCGCGTTCTGCCGCTGCGCCGAGCAGAACGTCATGCTGCTGGCCGAGCGCGGCGGCGTGCGCAATCTCGGCCTCGACGACGAGAACGCCTTCGCCTTTCCGCATCAGTCGCGCGTGCTGCGATATGAGATCGACAAGGACGGCCGCTGGCAAGTGCAGGGCCGCTACGACGTCGGCTATTACGATCGCAAGAGCGACGGGCCTCCCTACGTTCGCGCCAACGCGTCCGGCGGCGTCGATTTCGGCTTCGCCTACGATCCCGACTGGAAGATTGATCCGAAGCGGCCCGACCGCACCGCCTGGATGACCGGCGGCTCGTTGTGCTCGCCGCAGGCGCCGTGTTTCAGTCCCGACATCGGCCGCAACGAGGACGGTTCCTACGTGGCGGGGGCGCAGGGCACCCCGCTGTTTGCCTATTCCGATCTGCTGCCGGAAGCGGCCACCAAGCCCTATCCGGCAACCGGTCCGGCCACGCCGGCGACGGGCCCGCGGCAGTCCTACCTGTTCGATACTGATATCAATCTCGACGCCAACAATAATGTCATCACGACCGGTGGATGAAGTGCCGGAAGGCACCGATGCGCCCGACCTGGAGAAGGTCAAGACCGGACCGGCGCAATGCGTCGAGGGCGGCATCTGCACCTTCACCATCACGATTACCAATCGGGGCCCGGGCGTGTGGGACGGCCCGCTGTGGGAGCTCGATACGCTGCCGCCGGGGGCGACGTTGTTTAACTACGCGCCGCAGCCGCAATGGGTCTGCACGCAGACCGGCGGCCAGGCGAGCTGCATGCACGACTGGGTCACGCTCAATCCGGGCGAGGCGGTGTCGCTCACCATGGACGTGCAACTGGCGTTCGGTGTCACCGGCCCGGTCGACAACTGCATCGAGGATGTCTGGCTGCCGAGCTGGGATCCCAATGACCCGGCCGTCATCCTGGTGATCGAGCAGGCGCTGGCCGGGCTCGGCTACGCGGTTGGTCCGATCGACGGCGTGCTCGACGTGGTGACCATCAACGCGATCCGTACCTTCCAGGCTGACAATGGCCTGCCGGTGACCGGGCTGCCCGACGAGGCGGTGCTTGGTCTGCTGTTCGGCGGCAGCGCCGGACTAGTGGGAGACGCCAACCCGGCCAACGACCGGTCGTGCCATACGGTCAATGTGATCGCCGCGCCGCCTCCGCCGCCGGCTCCCGCGCCCGATCTGCAGATCCGCAAGATCCAGCGCTCGGCGCTCTGCCGTCCCGGCAGCCTGTGCAATTTCGAATTCCGCTTCATCAACCGCGGCCCGGGTGTGTGGACCGGCGTGCCGCAGTTCACCGACACGCTGCCGGCGGGGGCGACTTTCTCGGCGGTGACGGCGCCTGCCAATTGCACGCAGGCCGGCCGTCTGCTGACCTGCCGCTGGCCGCGTCAGATCACCATGGGCGCGATGTCGATGCGGCGCGTCGTGGTCACGCTGCGCATGCCGGGCAATCTGCGTCCCGGCGTGCAGAACTGCGTTGCCATTCCGGCCGGTATCAACCCGAACGATCCGAACCGGGCCAACGATGCGGTCTGCATCCCGGTGCGCGTGCCGCCGCGGCCGGCGCCCGACCTGCAGACGCTCAAATTGCAGACCAGCGGCGAATGCAAGCCGGGCCAGGACTGCACCTTCGACCTGTGGTTCATCAATCGCGGCCCCGGCATCTGGAAAGGCCGGCCGCGGCTCACCGACACGTTGCCGCCCGGGGCCAAGCTGCAAAAGCAATCGGCGCCCTGGAGCTGCCGCCAGAGCGGCACCAAAGTGTCTTGCCGGCGCGACACGGTCACGCTGCGGCCGTGGCGCGGCGTGAAGGTCACCGTCACCATCAGGCTGCCGGCCAATCTGTCGCCGAATGCGCAGAACTGCGTCGCCATCGATCGCACGAGGACCACGCGCCACGATCCGGTGCCGCAGAACAACGAGCAATGCGTGCCGATCAACCAGGCCCCGCCGACAACGCCGCCGCCGCCTCCGCATGAGGAGGAAGTGCCGGCCGCGCCGACCACGCCGTCTGCACCGCCGCCTCCGCCTCCGCCGCCGGCGCAGCCGCCGCATGCCGGCATCGAGAAGACCCAATTGGGTCCGTGCAAGCCCGGCAGCTCCTGCCTGTTCGAGCTCAAGCTCACCAATCGCGGGAGCTCGGCCTGGACCGGCAAAGCGACGGTCGCCGACGTGCTGCCGACGCCGGACATCAAGCTCGGCGCCTGGATGCCGTCGAACTGGCGGTGCCGGCAGGACGGGCGCGTCGTGCGCTGCGAGCATTCCGGCACGACGATTGCGCCCAACGGGCACTTGAGCGTGATGCTGACGCTGCGCCTGCCGGAGCATTTCCATGCCGGCGCGCAGAACTGCGCCGTGGTCGACCGCCCCGGCGTCGATCCGACGCAGAGCACCGACCGCACTTGCGTGCCCATCAACACCACCACGACCGGCTTTACGCCGCGGCCGCCGTCGATCATCCCGCCGGGCCCGCCGCCCAAGCCGCCGGCGGTGGAGGCGCATTGCCCGCCGGGCTACACCAAGCATGGCGACAAGTGCATCAAGTACACCTGTCCGCCGGGCTACGTGCGCAGAGGCAACAAGTGCTACAGCACGCGAAGGACTTGTCCGTCCGGTTACGTGCTCCGCGGCAACAAGTGCTACAAGATTATCCGCCGCGTCTGCCCGCCGGGCTATGTGCGGATCGGCAACACCTGCGTCCGCATCCGGATCCATCCGCCGCATATCCACCGTCCGACGCCGCATATTCATCGGCCGCCGTCCGGAGAACATCGCCATTACTATTGATGGGATCCGTCGCCGATGGACAGTAAAAGGCGCTAGTCATGAATCAGGAACTGCACAAAAGCAGCGCAAGCGCTGATTGCGGCGTCGCCCGGGCGGCGCTGCGGCGCTGGCGCGCTGTTTTCATGGCGCTGATCGCCTGCGCTGTGCTCACCGGGCCGGCGACGATGGCTTGGGCGGAAACGCCGCAAGTCAAGTCTCCGGAAGTCTATTTTTGGGAGAGCGTGCGCAACAGCAAGGACCCGGCCGAACTCGAGGCCTATCTGAAGGCCTATCCACACGGCCAGTTCGCACCGCTCGCGCGCATCAGGCTCGAAAAGCTGAAAGCAGGTGCCGCGCTGACCAAGCCTGAGCAGCCGGCAGCGCAAGCCGAGCAGGCTGAGCCGTCAAAGCCTGTCAAAATGACCGTAACCGTCACGGTCGCCACGCGCCCGCAAACGCAGCGCGGCGCCCTGAACCTGACGGTCGCCGGATTGCACAAGGCGGTCGCCAAGGCGCTCGGCATCGACATCAAGGAGGGCGTCATCGTCACCGGGGTGTTGCCCAATGGCGCCGCCGAGCGCGGCGGCATCCGTCCGGGCGACATCATCGTCGAAGTCAATGGCCGCAAGGTCACCGGCCGGAGCGATTTTCCTGTCCTGGTCGGCGCTGCCACGCCGGGCAGCAGCGCATCCGTGGCGCTGTGGCGGCTGGCCTCCGACCCGCAGGCGCTGATCGCGCGGCTGCAACGCCAAGCCGCGCAAGGCGACGTCGATTCAGCTTTCGTCCTCGGCTGGCTCTCCGCCACGGGCACGGCACCGCCGTTCAGGGACTATGCGCGGGCCGCGCATTGGTTGCGCCTGGCGGCGGACAAGGGCGAGGCCGACGCCATGCTGATGCTCGCCACCCTCTACGGGGCAGGCAACGGGGTTGCGAAAGACCAGGCCGAAGCCGCCAACTGGGCTCGCAAGGCGGCGGAGAAAGGCAGTGCGGTCGCCATGTTCCTGCTCGGCTCGCTTTACGAAAGGGGCGAAGGCGTCGCCAAGAATCCGGTGGAAGCGGCGCGCTGGTATCAGCAGGCGGCGGACAAGGGACTGCCCGAAGGCATGCGCGCGATCGGCGTCATGTACGCGAACGGCAAAGGCATCGCCAAGGACGAGGCGATGGCGGTTATCTGGTTTCGCAAGGCCGCCGCCAAGCACGAGCCCCGGGCGCTCATGGCGCTTGGTTGGATGTACGAGAATGGCCGCGGCGTTTACCAGGACTACGCGGAAGCCGTGCGCTGGTTTCGGCAGGCGGCCGACTTGCGGGACGCCCGGGCGATGTTCCAGCTCGGCAACCTGGCGATCGAGGGCCGCGGCATGGCAAAGAGCGATGTCGATGCCGTCGCCTGGTTTCGCAAAGCTTCCGCGCTCGGCTACGCTCCCGCCAAGATCCAGCTCGGCCTGATGTATTCGAGCGGCCGCGGCGGGCTGCGCCGCAACGACACGGAAGCCGTGCGCCTTTTCCGTCAAGCCGCCGACAAGGGTAACGCGGCGGGCATGTTCTATCTCGGCCTTGCCTACGACCGCGGCCAGGGCGTGACGCAGGACCCGGCCGAATCCGCGCGCTGGTACCGCAAGGCTGCCGAGCGCGGCGACATCGCTTCCATGCACAATCTCGG
>JARRNI010000498.1:0-4690 GCA_037385125.1 Pseudolabrys sp. | reverse complement strand
GAGAACGGCTCGATCGCCTTCATCTTCCAGCCGGCCGAGGAGAACGAAGGCGGCGGCAAGGCCATGGTCGAGGACGGCCTGTTTCGCGATTTTCCGGCGGCTTCGGTCTATGGCATGCATAACTGGCCGGGCCTGCCGGCAGGCCAGTTCGCTGTGCATGCGGGGCCGGTGATGGCCGCCTTCGACACCTTCGAGGTGATCGTCGAAGGGCAGGGCAGCCACGGCGCCATGCCCAATCAGGGCATCGACCCGATCGCGGTGAGCACGCAGCTCTATCAGGCCTGGCAGCTCATCGTCAGCCGCAACGTCAGCCCGACCGATGCGGCGGTGATCAGCGTGACGCAGATCCACGCCGGCGACACCTGGAACGTGGTGCCCAATGCGGTCACCCTGCGCGGCACCGTGCGCACGCTGCGCCCGGAAACGCGCGACCTGATCGAGCAGCGCATGGCCGAGCGCGCCGAACTGATCTGCCGCGCCTTCGGCGCCAAGGCGCATTTCCACTACCTGCGCCGCTATCCGGCCACCATCAACACGCGCGACGAGGCGGAAATCGCGAAAAAGGCGGCCGCCGAGACCGGCGCTGACCGCACAGTGCTTACCGACCTCGCGCCCAGCATGGCGTCGGAAGACTTCTCCTACATGCTGAACGAGAAACCCGGCGCTTATATCTGGATCGGCAACGGCCCGGCGGAAGACGGGCATAATCTGCACAGCCCGCGCTACGACTTCAACGATGCGGTGCTGCCGACCGGAGTCGAATACTGGGTCAGGCTGGCGCATCGGGTTTTGAGGGCGTGAGGCAATAAGCCTTCGACCGCTACGCCGCTCTACCGGAGCCGAGATTGGTCACCGTCTCGAACGCAAGAAGGAAAGACATGATATTTGAACATCGCACCTACCGCGTGCAGCCGGGCAAGGCTGGCGAGATGCTCAAGCTCTACGAGGCGGAAGGCCTGCCGGTTATTGGCCGCTACGCGGAGCTGATCGGCTGCTGGACCACCGAAAGCGGAACGCTGAACTCGGTTTTGTTCATCTGGGCCTATGATGATTTCGCCCACCGCTCCGCGCAGCGCGCCAAGCTGGGGGCGGATCCCGCATGGAAGGCCTTCGTGCCCAAGCTGCTGCCCTTCCTCGTGCACCAGGAAAGCTTTTTCCTGACGCCGGCCGCGTTCTCGCCGGTGAAGTAGACTCACGGTGCGTTGCCAGCCTGAACCGCAAAGCCTTCCCGGACCTGCTGCGCCGCCTTTTTGAAACCTTCCATGACGACGGATATGTCGTTTTCGGCGGCCACCATGGCGTAACCTTCGCGGCAGCGCGCTACGGCCTGCGCGGCACTCATGTCACTCGGCGGCGCCGGCTTGTCGCGCCAGCCTTTCGTCCGCGTTCCGGCGTGCACGGCGAAATAGCACGCTTCGGCATGGCCAACGAACTCGGCCGTCAGAGTTTCGACCGCGCTTGCGTCGCGGCGAACGAAGGCATTGACGAGACGCGTCAGCCCGTCGATGACGATGTCCTGGGTAGCGCGGTCGTGCAGGGTACCGAGGCGCACGGTCTGCACCTGGTCGGCAAAGCGCGCGATGGTGGCGGCGAGCCGCCAGTTCGGCTCGGCGTTCAGCCAGGTCTGGCGAAACTGCATGTTGGCAAGCGCCAGCTCGTCGACGTCATGCGCCGCATAGGCGCGGCGGGCTCGCTCCAGCGCGGCACGCAAGGTGGCCGCGTCCTCGTCGGAGAGAGGCGCGCCGCGTTGGCGGCCGCGCGCGGCTCCAGCAATTTACGCACCTCGAAGATATCGCCGATGTCCTGGGCCGACAGCTTGGGCAGCACGAAGCCGCGGGTGGTGCCGACCAGATAGCCTTCGTTGACGAGCTGCAACAGCGCCTCGCGCACCGGGACGCGGGAGACGCCGAGCCGGTCGGCCATCTCGACGTCGACCAGACAGGCGGCGGGTCCGATTTCGCCGTGTTGGATTTGATGGCGGATGTTCTCGCGAATTCGTTCGCGCAGGCTGTTGGGGCGCAGCGGCCGCGGCCCGCGCAAATAGGGTTTGTCAGGATGCATAAAAGCCCAGCCGTTCCTTCTTGCATATTGTATCCGATTTGCCGGGGCGGCCAAGGACCGGCCCGATGGTTACGGATCTGTGGTGAAGGGGTCGGCTCCGATCGCTGCCGCCTCCATTTGAAATATCTTCCCCGGATTCAGAATGTTGTGCGGGTCGAGTGCGGTCTTGATGTGGCGCATCAGATCGCGCGCGGGACCGAACTCTGCCGTGAGATACGCCATCTTGCCCTGGCCGACGCCGTGCTCGCCTGTGCAGGTGCCGTCCATGTCAATGGCGCGCATCGCCAGCCGTTCGCAGAAGTCCTTCATGCGCGCAATCTCTTGCGCATCGTTGCCGTCGAACAGGATCGCGACATGGAAATTGCCGTCGCCGACGTGGCCAAGGACGGGTCCGAACAGGCCGCTGTCCGCCAGATCGCGTTTGGTCTCGATGACACATTCCGCCAGCCGCGAGATCGGCACGCAGACGTCGGTCGCTGTCACCTTGGCGCCGGGCTTCAGCACCAGGCAGGAGTGCGCAGCATCATGCCGAGCCTGCCAAAGCCTTGAGCGTTCCTCGGGCCGCGTCGACCATTGAAAATCGCCATCGCCGTGCTCACGCACAATGGCCTCGAACGCCGCCACTTGTTCGTCCACCCCGGCCGGGCTGCCATGGAATTCCACGAATAGCGTTGGCGTTTCGGTGAGCGCGAGCTTCGAATAGATATTGCAGGCGCGGATCTGCAATTCGTCGAGCAGTTCCACTCGCGCCAGCGGCAGGCCGCTCTGGATGGCGGCGATGGCGGTGTTGCAGGCATCGCCGATCTCGGGGAAGGGGCAGACGGCGGCAGCTATGGCTTCCGGGATGCCCTGCAGTCGCAAGGTCACGTCGGTGATGATGCCGAGCGTGCCCTCCGATCCCACGAGCAGACGGGTGAGATCGTAGCCGGCTGCCGACTTGCGGGCGCGGCGGCCGGTGCGGACCAGCCGGCCGTCCGCCGTCACCGCGGACAGCGACATGACGCTTTCGCGCATGGTGCCGTAGCGCACTGCGTTGGTGCCGGAGGCACGGGTCGCCGCCATGCCGCCAATGCTGGCGTCGGCGCCGGGGTCGATCGGGAAGAACAGGCCCCGGTCGCGCAGATGGTCGTTGAGCTGCTTGCGGGTCACTCCGGCCTGGACGGTGCAGGTCAGATCCTCGGCGTCGACCGCCAGGATCGCGTCCATGCGCGACAGGTCGAGCGAGATTCCGCCAAAGGGCGCATTGATCTGGCCTTCGAGCGATGTGCCGGTGCCGAAGGCGACGATTGGCACCCGATGTTGCAGGCAGAGCTTGGCGACCTCCTGTACTTCCTCGGTCGACGTCGCAAAGAAGACGGCGTCGGGCGGTTGCGGCGGGTGCCAGGTGAGGGTGTTGGCGTGATGCAGTCTGACCGCTTCCGCGCGCGAGACCTGGTTCGGCCAGCGGGCGTTGAGGGCCTTGATCACCGCGCGCAAGCCGGGTTCATGGGCGGCGGTGGCTGCTGGACTATGCATCGTCTCCCTCGGGCCGGCCTCGCGCTTGACGACCGGCGGGGCCTGGCCATTATTTTAAGCATGAAATATCTCCACCTGTCGACGCGGAGGCGGGCATGAGCTGGACCTATGAAATCGCGTTGCAAGGGCCGCCCGAGGCCGCGCGGGCCCTGCACGAATGGCTGTCGGCCGGAGCGCGCCAGGCCCTGACCCGCCTGCCGGAATTGGTCAGCCTCGACCTCTACACGCCCGCCGAAGGACCGGCGCACGACCCCCATAACCGCGATGCCGGTGGGCCGCTGATATCGCGCAAGCCTGTAGCACATTGCCCACGGGTATCGCCGCAACCGGCGCCAGCTTCGAGCGGCGCTTCTTTCCGACCGGTGATGCACAGGAGCCGGCGCCGCTGCACGCGCCGTTTTCCTACGTCGTGCGCTATCACCGTCCCGCGGATGATGAGGCCGCGTTCATCGCCAACTATATCGCCACCCATCCGGCGACGCAGGCCAGGCTGCCGGGCATCCGTGCCATCATGTGCTATCTGCCGCTTGACGACGTCGCCGCTCAACCCGAGCACAGCTTGACGGCGCCAGACTATCTGATCGGCAACGAGGTGGTGTTCGACGACATCGACGCGTTCAACCTGGCCATGGCTTCGCCCGTGCGCCAGGAACTGCGCGCGCACTATAACGAGTTTCCTCGTTTCAGCGGCGGCAATACGCATTACCCGATGACGCGCACGCGCTTGGCCGACTGAGCCGTCGGCTGCCGCCGCGCGCAGCAACCACTGCCCATAATTATTTCTGCGCGGTCAGAATTTATCCCTGTTGCGCAGAAACAGTATACATTTTAAGCTTCAAATAATTTTGTAGCCATGATGAGGCCGCAAGCCAATGCGGTCCGCGCAAGAAAACGTGATGATCCGTGGCCCGATCGACCCGGGCCGGCGCGCCGCTGGTGTCGCGCAGCGGTTCGCGCGTCGCGTTTTCGCTCATGGCTTGACGCGTAGCGACAACCGGAGGGGAACCCAATGACAATCGAGATCGAACGCCGCACGCTGCTGCAGATGCTCGGCCTGAGCGTGATTGGCGGCGGGATACTGACCGACAGTCTGCCCGTCCTGGCGCAGGGCACG
>JARRNI010000497.1:0-3930 GCA_037385125.1 Pseudolabrys sp. | reverse complement strand
CCGCTACCGCGCGGCTCAATATTGAGGACAGCACGCTGTCCAGTGCCGTCGATCTGCTGCAGCGGGCCCGTGAGTTGGCGGTGCAGGGGAACAACGGCACCCAGAGCGCCGCCGATCGCAAGGCCATCGCCACCGAAGTCCGGCAGTTGGCCGACAGCATGATGGGGCTCGCCAATACCAAGGACGCCAACGGTGAGTACCTGTTCGCCGGCTACAAGACCCAGCAGCAGCCGTTCTCCAGCAACGGCGCGGGACCCTATACCTACAACGGCGATCAGGGCCAGCGCTCGGTGCAGATCGGCCCGACGCGCCAGGTTGCCACGAGTGACTCCGGGCAGGACGTTTTCATGAACGTTCCAGGTGGCTCAGGCAGCGTCTTCAGCATGTTGAACAAGCTCGCGTCCGATATGGAGTCCAATTCGCCGGATCCCTCGTCCATCACCGACATGGACGCCGCGATCAACAATCTATCCAGCGTGCGCGCGGCCGTCGGTGCCCGGCTCAACGCCATCGATCTGCAGAAGAACGCCAATGATTCCGTGGTGCTTCAATACCAGACTACCCGGAGCAACATTCAGGACCTGGACTATGCTTCGGCCATTAGTCAGCTCAATCTCCAGATGACCGGCCTTCAAGCCGCACAACAAAGCTATGTCAAGGTGCAGGGACTGTCGCTGTTTAATTATCTACGTTGACGCTGAGGCGACACGCAGACGCATCTGGAAACACAGCTAAGCTATTGTGTAGTGCGAAGTGCCGACCGAAGGCGGATGTCGGATTGGCCAATACACTCCCGAAGTGCACTTGCCGCGCACTATGCGACTACTTGTGGTCAGCGCGAAGCCTTGTGGCCAGCGAGCGGCGTCGTGGCTACCGATGTGCGTGCTAGAATTGGCGTTGCATGACTGCGGACCATGCAGCCGAAGCGCACTGACATTCGAGTAGTGGCATCGTCTGTCGCACTGAGTGTTCATGGAACGTGTAGAGCCCGTCCGTCATGACTGTTGAAGGTCAATACAACGCCTTCCCATTGACAGGTGTATCCGCGATGGCGCCACTGGCTTGGTTTTAACGGCGCCGTATCATACCGTACCAAGAGTTGAAAGCCCGTGACCTGTTCATGCAGGGCCGGACAGCCAAGGGTGTGGGCGCCTCTTACAACAAAGGGTGCGACGAGCGCTGCGCCGTCTACTCGTTAGGCCGACCAGATCGTCCCTGCTAGCGCCTCCAGTCGTCATGCGCGGTAAAGCGTAGGCAAATACGCGCTTCTGTTTCACTACCTCAACCGTCCGCGTGAACAAATCGACGCCGTAATCTTGGCGCCCGCTAGTGGACGATAAGCAAAACAACGTCGGCCAATTGACGGAGACCAGGGCCGGCGCCAAAGGTAGCGGCACCAAGCCGTTGATTTTCTGAAAACTATGTCCGTGATGGCATATAACGTGCAACCCGTTACAAAGAACGGTAGCTCTGCGCGCCCGCAGAGTTGGAGACTGACCCCAATTCGATTGTCAAGACTGTTCAAGTCGCCCACGCGCACGTCCCTGAGAACCGCGCGGGACTTGAGGCCTGCAACAAGGAGGCCGAGTCGGTCGCGATAGGAAGGATCAATCACTATGGCTGAACTTTATCTAAACATAGGTTGCGGTCGGCATCCATTACCGGGTTTTCTCAACATAGACATCGAGACCGGATCAGACATGCAACACGACGTGACCCAAGGGTTACCGTTCGACGATGCTTCGGTCAACGGCGTCTTCAGCGAGCACTTCTTTGAGCATATCAGTCAGAGTCAAGGACTCGAGTTCTTGCGTGAATGTCGACGGGTGCTCAAGCCAGGCGGCGTACTGCGTATTGCCATGCCGGACCTTGATGAACTTGTCAGACGTTATTGTGACGCTGATTGGCGGGGCGACGGTGAAATGTTTCAGGCCGGCTACGCGTGGATAGACAACCGTTGTGAGATGCTTAACTTGGCGATGCGGGAGTGGGGCCACCAGTGGATCTACAACGAAGAGGAACTGCGGCGCGCCGCGACCTTCGCTGGACTGCGTGTCCGTGGACGTGGGGATATTGGTCAGAGTGAGGAACCGAAGTGTCGCGGTCTGGCATATCGGGGCAGCTCTAGGCTCATCATGGAATTCGAGCGCGAAACGATCGCGGTACCACCAAGACCGCTTGTGAGCCTGCTGATACCCGCCTACAATCCCCGTTTCTACGCTCA
This sequence comes from Pseudolabrys sp., assembly GCA_037385125.1. Lineage (GTDB taxonomy): Bacteria > Pseudomonadota > Alphaproteobacteria > Rhizobiales > Xanthobacteraceae > Pseudolabrys. The sequence goes on along the minus strand of JARRNI010000497.1, from coordinate 1,706 downwards.
GGCGCTCGCGAGCGCGCTCTCGCAGATCTACCCCAACCTAGAACTCATAATCTGTGACGACTGTCCGTCGGACGAGATTGAGCGTATTACCTGGGAGTTGGCCCAAGGTGACCAACGAGTTCGCTACTTTCGAAACGAGGTCCAGCAAGGAGGAATGGGCAACTACATACGGTGCCTAGAGAAAGCGAAAGGCGAGTTGATCAAATTCCTCAATGACGATGACGTGCTTGGCAATGACTGCATTGACAAGATGGTGGTTGCTTTCGAACGCGAACCCACCGCACGACTTGTGACATCCCGCCGTAGTTGTATCGATGTTGACGGGAGAATTTTGCCGGACATCGATGCGACACGCCCGCTGGTTGAGGTAGACAGCGTGATCAAGGGCGAATCGCTGGCTGCGGCGATATTGGCACTGGGTCTCAATCCCGTCGGGGAACCGTCCACAACAATGTTTCGTGCGCAGGACGCGCGCTCGGTACTTCCACACCCAATAAGCTTCGGTGGCGTACCAGTACCTGGGGTGGGGGATGTCGCCCTATGGCTGAACCTTATGAGCCGTGGTGACGTGGTGTATCTTTCAGAGCCACTCAGCCAATTCAGACTCCACTCGGAGCAACGTCAGCGTGACCCGGAGATTCGCGAAGTAGTGCAAAAGTCCTGGGCCCAATTGCGGTACCACGGTTGTCGGCTGGGATTATTCGCCGAAGGGCGCGCAGTAGCCATCAAGCAGCGTGGTCTGGGGTCGACTCACTGGTATGAGAGAAAGATCGAAACCATCTATCCCGTATTGCAGCCATATCAGAGCGACGTGCGTAAGATCGCGGGAGAGATTGGAGAATGTCACGACGAAGGCTACCAGCGTTGGTTGGCGACGCACACGCTCGACTTGATTGATGGTGAGTTGTTGGCCGAGCGTATGATGCGGAGGTGGGAGCGGCATCCGACCTTTCACGTTATCGTACCTCTGCGAGCTGGGGAGGAAAGGCTGCTCGCGGATACCATTGACAGTCTAGCTGATCAATTGTATCAGCAGTGGGGCCTCACAGTGATTGCGGACTTTTCCAGCCCCGACGCCACCTTCGAACAACAACCCAATCTCGAATGGATCACAATTCCTCCGGGCGCGAGTGTGATTACTGCGGTCAACGAGGCCGTGGTGGAGACAGGAGCGGATTGGATAGGGATGATCCCCGCCGGGATCAGGCTCACACCCCAGTTGCTGATTAGCTGCGGTGATTACATCAATATTCGTCCCAGCTGGCGTTTCATCTACACGGATTCCGATACTATCGATGTTCACGGTAAACGCAGCGACCCGGAGTTCCGCCCGGACTTCAATCTTGATTTGCTGCGCTCCATGCCCTACATGGGAGCGCTTTGCCTCGTGCGTCGGGACGCGCTCGCAGCCTGTGGCGGCCTGGCTAACCTGTCGGGGGCGGAGAATTACGATGTTGCGCTGAAGGTGTTGGAGCAATTTGGCGAAACTGCGATCGGGCATATTAGCGACATTTTATATCATATGCCGGTTTCAGCAGTGCGGAGGTTCGATCCTGACCGCGGACAAATGGCATTAGAGGCGCACTTAGACCGTTGCGGAGTACAGGCTGTAGTTGGTCGTGTGTTTTTGATTGTTATATTTGTCGTGGTGTAGGGCGTTGCGTGATAGATTTTGGTATCTTTTTTGATTCTGTTTAGTGTAAAAG
>JARRNI010000496.1:0-3938 GCA_037385125.1 Pseudolabrys sp. | reverse complement strand
GCGCTCACTTTCGACGACGTGCTGATCCAGCCCGGCCTGTCGGAGGTCTTGCCCTCCGATGTCGACATCCGCTCCCGCGTCACCCGCTCGATCCCGCTCAACATCCCGATCATCGCCTCCGCCATGGACACGGTGACCGAGGCCGGCATGGCCATCGCCATGGCGCAGGCCGGCGGCGTCGGCGTTATCCACCGCAATCTCGATCCCGAGGAGCAGGCGGCGCAGGTGCGCCAGGTGAAGAAGTTCGAGTCCGGCATGGTGGTGAACCCGCTCACCATCGAGCCGGACGCCACCCTGCAGGACGCGCTCGCCCTGATGAAGGAGAACCGCATCTCCGGCATTCCGGTGGTCGAGCGCGCCGGCAACCACGCCCCGGGCAAGCTGGTGGGCGTATTGACCAACCGCGACGTGCGCTTCGCCACCGACCCGGGCCAGAAGGTCTCCGAGCTGATGACCAAGGAGAAGCTGGTCACCGTGCGCGAGGGGGTGAGCCAGGAAGAAGCCAAAAAGCTGCTGCACCACCACCGCATCGAGAAGCTGTTGGTGGTCGACGAGCAATATCGCTGCGTCGGCCTCATCACCGTGAAGGACATCGAGAAGGCGGTGGCCAATCCCAACGCCTGCAAGGACGACCAGGGCCGCCTGCGCGTCGCCGCCGCCACCACGGTCGGCGACAAGGGCTTCGCGCGCACCGAGGCGCTGATCGATGCCGGCGTCGACCTGGTCGTGGTCGATACCGCGCACGGCCATTCGCGCCACGTGCTGGAAGCGGTGACGCGCATCAAGCGGCTGTCGAACGCGGTGCAGGTGGTGGCCGGCAACATCGCGACGCGCGACGGCGCCAAGGCACTGATCGATTCCGGCGCCGACGCCATCAAGGTCGGCATCGGTCCCGGCTCGATCTGCACCACGCGGGTGGTGGCCGGTGTCGGCGTGCCGCAGCTCACCGCCATCATGGACTCGGTGGAGGTCGCCAAGGCCAGCGGAACGCCGGTGGTGGCCGACGGCGGCGTCAAGTTTTCCGGCGACCTCGCCAAGGCGCTGGCCGCCGGCGCCGACTGCGCCATGATCGGCTCGCTGCTCGCCGGCACCGACGAGACGCCGGGCGAGGTGTTCCTCTATCAGGGCCGCTCTTACAAGGCCTATCGCGGCATGGGCTCGGTCGCCGCCATGGCGCGCGGCTCCGCCGACCGCTATTTCCAGCAGGACATCAAGGACGCCCTCAAGCTGGTGCCGGAGGGGGTCGAGGGTCAGGTCGGCTACAAGGGCCCGGTGGCCAATGTGCTGCACCAGCTCGCCGGCGGCTTGCGCGCCGCCATGGGCTATGTCGGCGCCAAGACGCTGGACGACTTCCACGCCAAGGCCGAGTTCGTGCGCATCTCGGGCGCCGGCCTGCGCGAGAGCCACGTGCACGACGTGACCATCACGCGCGAGAGCCCGAATTATCCGGGGCGGACCTAAGCGTCCTGGCACTTTGTTCGCATGTGTAAGCATAAGCCGTCATGAGCATTCCGGCCGTCTTGCTGCCGCTGTTCGTTCAGGTCGCGCTGACGCTCGGCCTGTTGCTGTGGCTTGGCTATCTGCGCCACAACGACCTCAAGAGCGGCAAGGTGAAGGTCGAGCAGATCGCGCTGCGCGAGCCCAACTGGACGGTGCGAACCCAGCAAGTCGTGAACTGCTTCGCCAACCAGTTCGAACTGCCGGTGCTGTTCTATGTGCTGACGATCTTGGAGATAATCACCCGCCAAGCCGATCTCATTTTCCTGATCCTGGCCTGGGTGTTCGTGCTGACGCGCCTGATGCATGCGCTCGTTCACACCACCAGCATCATGGTGATGCGCCGCGGCGCCTGGTACGGCTTCGGCGCTGTCGCCTTGCTCGTGATGTGGATCATCTTCATGGTCCGCATTCTGTACGTCCTGCCATGACGCCGGGCGCCCGGCTTGCCGCCTCTATCGAAGTTTTCGCCGCGATCGAAAGCGAGCGCCGTCCCGCCGCCGACGCGCTCAAGGCCTGGGGCCAGGCGCATCGCTTCGCCGGCTCCGGCGACCGTGCGGCCATCGCCGGCCTCGTCTATGACGCGCTGCGCCGCCGCGCCTCGAGCGCCTGGATCATGGGTGCCGATACGCCCCGCGCCATCCTGCTCGGCATGCTGAAGCGCGAGCGCGGGCTCGACACCGCGGCGATCGAGAAGCTCGCCGACGGCTCGCGCTTTGCGCCTGCGCCACTCAGCGCGGACGAGCGCTACGAGCTCGACCGGACCGGCATGGCTGGCGCGCCGCCGCATGTGCTGGGCGATTATCCCGACTGGCTCGAGCCGCATTTCACCCGCGCCTTCGGCGACGAGCGCGCCGAAGAGGGCGCGGCCCTGGCCGCGCGCGCGCCGCTCGACCTGCGCGTCAATACGTTGAAGGGCGAGCGCGACAAGGCCGCCGCGCTCTTGTCCGATCTCGCGCCCGAGTTGACGCCCTGGAGTCCGTGGGGCTTGCGCATCCGGCTCGGCGCCGACGCCAAGAGCCCGCCGATCCATGCCGAGCCGGCCTCCCTCAAGGGCATGATCGAGGTGCAGGACGAAGGTTCACAGCTTGCGGCGCTGTTCACGGCGGCCAAAGCGGGCGAGCAGGTGGTCGATCTTTGCGCCGGCGCCGGCGGCAAGACGCTCGCGCTCGCCGCCATGATGGAGAACAAGGGCCAGATCTACGCCACCGACGACGACAAGCGCCGGCTGGCGCCGATCCACGACCGGCTCAAGCGTGCTGGCGCGCGCAACGTGCAGGTGCGTAAGCCGAAGTCGGTCGGCACTGAGCTTGACGATCTTAGCGGCCACATGGACCTCGTGCTGATCGACGCGCCCTGCAGCGGCACCGGCGCCTGGCGGCGCAATCCGGACGCCAAGTGGCGCATGCGGCCCGGCGCGCTCGAACAGCGCCGCAAGGAGCAGGTGGAGGTGCTCGACCGCGCGGTGCCGCTGCTGAAAGCCGGCGGCCGCATCGCCTATGTCACCTGCTCGGTATTGGAGGAGGAAAACGCCGAGCAGGTGCGCGCTTTCCTCGCACGCCACGACGGCTTCTCGATCGTGCCGCCGGGCGAGGTCGCGCAGACGCTGGGTGAGCGCGCCTTCATGTTCGGCCAGGCTGCGCGTTTCTCCGACGAAGGGATAACGATGACGCCGCGCTTGACCGGTACTGACGGCTTCTTTGTTGCGCTGCTTGCGCGCGGGTAACGCGGCGTTTACGCAAAATCCCCGATTGCGCCTCAATCCCGGCCAAAATTCTCCCCGAAATCGGTGTGTCTGGCGATTGCGACGCACTTCCGCGGGGGTTTTCGATGTTGACGGCCAGGCGCGATCCCTTGCTTCACCCGGGGGTGCACGATGCCGCGCATGCCGCTCATCCCGGCCACGCTCATAGCCCGGGCTTCACCCGATTCATGACCGTGCTTCAGGTGGTCGGTTCGATACTGGGTATCCCTTTGGGACTCGCCAGCGGCTATTCGATCTACCACGCCAATTTCTCGGTCGAAGCGCGCTGTCATGGCCTGCGCGCCAATATCATCTCCATGCTCGACAAGAGCGCCGACGCCTCGACCCTGCGCATGCTGGTGCGCCGCGACGTCGTCGACTTCGAGAAGACCTGCGGCGCCGTCGACCCCGACGCGGTCTCCGCCTTCAAGACGCTGCTCACCTCCGGCAAGCTTGTGGCGCGCACCCCTGAACCGGCGGAAAAGACCGCGCGCGCGCCGGAGCATCGGGCGCACCCGGTGGCGAAGCACGAAGCCGTCAAGCACGAGGCGGTGAAACACGAGGCCGCCAAGCGGGCGCCGGCAAAAGTTGCGGCCGCCACCGAAGCCCGGCGCAAGCGCCAGGAGGCGGCGAGCGCCGATGTCAGATGGGTCGCCTCGGTACGTCAGGCGCTGCTGCACGCGCCGGCCGATCACGC
>JARRNI010000495.1:0-7080 GCA_037385125.1 Pseudolabrys sp. | reverse complement strand
ACCGCGTCCGCCGTGGTGTAGAAGCAGTTCACCGGGCAGACCGCCGCGCAGGGCGCGTCGGTGCAGTGCATGCAAGCCATGGAGATCGAGCGCTCGCCCGGCTTGCCGTCGTTGAGCGTGACGACGCGCCGGCGGTTGATGCCCCACGGCACCTCGTTCTCGTTCTTGCAGGCCGTGACGCAGGCGTTGCATTCGATGCAACGGTCGGCGTCGCAAAGGAATTTCATGCGTGCCATGTCAATTCTCCTTTACTGGCGCCTCAGGCCGCCTCGATGCGGCAGAGCGTGACTTTCGATTCCTGCATCTGCGTGACCACGTCGTAGCCGTAGGTGCCATCCATGTTGGACGCCTCGCCCAGCACATAGGGGTCGTTGCCCTTCGGGTACTTGGCGCGCAGGTCCTTGCCCTGCCAGTACCCGCCGAAGTGGAACGGCATGAAGGCGACGCCGGGGGCGACGCGCGGGGTGACTAGCGCCATCACCAGCACCTTGCCGCCTTCCGGCGAATGCACCCAGACCTTGCCGCCAGCCTTGATGCCGAGCTTGCTGGCGTCTTGCGGGTTGACCTCGCAGAACATCTCCTGCTGCAGCTCGGCGAGCCACGCCATCGAGCGCGACTCGGCGCCGCCACCCTCGTATTCGACCAGACGGCCGGAGGTGAGGATGATCGGGAACTGCTTGGAGTGGTCGTTCTTCTGGATCGATTCGTACAGCGTCGGCAACCGGTAGGCCTTGCGGTCCTTGTAGGTGGCGTATTTGGGCAGCAGGTCCCGCCGCGGCGTATACAGCGGCTCGCGGTGCAGCGGCACCGGATCCGGGAAGGTCCACACCACCGTGCGGGCCTTGGCGTTGCCGAACGGCGCGCAGCCGTGCTTGATCGCTACCCGCTGGATGCCGCCGGAGAGGTCAATCTTCCAATTCACCCCGCCGATTTTCTTATCATAAGCCGCCATGACCTCGGGCGTGGCGTCAGCAGCAGGTTTCTGCACCCCTGCCACTTTCTCAATGATCGCAAGCTCTTCGTGAGTAAGGTCCTTGTCCCAGCCGAGCTTCTTGAGGATGGCCATTTTGAACTCAGGATAGCCGTCCTTGAGCTCGGAGCCGACCGAATAGGAGCCCTCGGCCAACAGGTTCTGGCCGTTGTGCTCGACACCGAAGCGCGCCCGGAAGGTGAGGCCGCCTTCCGCCACCGGCTTGGAGGTGTCGTAGAGGATCGGCGTCCCCGGATGCTTCATTTCCGGCGGGCCCCAGCTCGGCCACGGCAGGCCGTAGTACTCGCCGTCGACCGGCCCGCCCTTACCTTTCAGGGTAGTCCGGTCGAACTTGTCCTGGTGCGCCATGTGCGCCTTCAGGCGCTCCGGCGACTGGCCGGTATAGCCGATGGTCCACATGCCCCTGTTGAATTCGCGGGTGATGTCCTCAACCAGCGGCTCGTTGCCGTTCACCTTGATGTGTTTGAACAGCTCCTTGTCGAAGCCGAGCTTCTTAGCGAACAGGTACATGATCTCGTGGTCGGTCTTGCACTCGAACCACGGCTTAAACACCGTGTCGCGCCATTGCAGCGTGCGATTGGAGGCGGTGACCGAGCCGTAGGTCTCGAACTGCGTGGTCGACGGCAAGATATAGATGCCGTCCTTGCGGTCGGGGATGACGGCGGCGAAGGTCGGTACCGGATCGATCACGACCATCAGGTCGAGCTTCTCCATGGCCTTCTTGATGTCGGGCAGACGGGTCTGCGAATTGACCGCGTGGCCCCAGAACACCATGGCCTTCACATTGTCGGGCTGATCGATGACCTTCTTGTCATCGAGCACGCCGTCGAACCAGCGCGAAACCGGGATGCCCTTGCTCTGCATCAGCTTCTCGCTGGCGAAGCGGCCTTTCATGTAGTCGTAGGAGACGTCCCAAACCCGCGACCAGTGATGCCAGGCGCCGGCCGACAGGCCGTAATAGCCGGGCAGGCTGTGCGAGAGGATGCAAAAGTCGGTGGCGCCCTGCACGTTGTCATGGCCGCGGAAGATGTTGGCGCCGCCGCCGGCAACGCCAACATTGCCGAGCGCAAGCTGCAGGATGCAGTAGGCGCGCGTATTGCTGCTGCCAATGTGGTGCTGGGTGCCGCCCATGCACCACACGAGCGTGCCGGGGCGATTCTCATGCAGCATCTTGGCGACGCGCTCGAGCTGGGCGCCGGGCACGCCGGTGACGTTCTCCGTCTCCTTGGGCGTCCACCTCATCACTTCCTTCTCGACCTGGTCGAGGCCCCAGACGCGCTGCTTGACGTATTCCTTCTCGACCCAGCCGTTCTTGAAGATGTGGTAGAGGATGCCCCACACCAGCGGCACGTCGGTGCCGGGGCGGAAGCGCACGAATTCGTCAGCGTGTGCAGCCGTGCGGGTGAAGCGCGGGTCACAGACGATCAGCTTCGACTTGCCCAATTCCTTCGCACGCAGGATGTGCTGCACGGCGACCGGATGCGCTTCGGCCGGATTCGAGCCGAACAGGATCATCGCCTTCGAATTGTGCATGTCGTTGAAGGAATTCGTCATCGCGCCGTAGCCCCAGGTGTTCGCGACACCTGCGACCGTGGTGGAGTGACAAATGCGCGCCTGGTGGTCGGTATTGTTCGAGCCCCAGAAGGCGGCGAACTTGCGGAACAGATAGGACTGCTCGTTCGAGAACTTGGCGGACCCAAGCCAGTAGACCGAATCGGGACCCGACTTCTTGCGGATCTCGAGCATCTTGTCGCCGATCTCGTTGATGGCCTGCTCCCACTTGATGCGAGTCCACTGGCCGTTGACGAGCTTGAGCGGGTATTTCAGCCGGCGGTCGCTGTGCGCGTGCTCGCGCACCGAGGCGCCCTTGGCGCAGTGCGAGCCGAGATTGATCGGGCTGTCGTAGCCCGGCTCCTGGCCGACCCAGACGCCATTCTTGACTTCGGCGATCACGGTGCAGCCGACCGCGCAGTGGGTGCAGACCGACTTGATGCGGGTGGCGCCGGCGCTGAGCGGGCCGGCCGCCGCCGCGTCGGCCTTCTTGACCGCGCCGGGCATCATGCTGGCCGCCGCCACGCCGCCGGCCAGCAGGCCGGACCGCGCCAGGAACTTACGGCGGTCGACGGCAGTACCGGCGGCCGACGCCAACCCTTCCATTAAATGGGTAGCCCTTGCGGAGCCGTTGGCTTTCTTCCTGAGCATGATCTTCCTCCTGAAATCGGGTCGGGCGGCCCGGCGCGGTTCGCGCGGGCGTTCGATTAGCCGGAGCGGGCGTCAGAAGCGCGCGAGCTTGTAGTAGGTGCGCACGTGCTCGCTCTCGCGATAGCCGTTGTGTTGCGGCTTGTCCTCGACGGGAGCGGCGACGGCATCCTTGGCGGCGGACGCGGCGGTCACCGCGGCCGCACCGACGGCCAGCCCCGCGCCTTTCAGCACGCGGCGGCGATCGACCTCATCCGCGCTTTGCTTGCGTGTGCTCATGATCAGTCCTCCGAGCATGCCGGCCGGGCCGCGCAGACGGCCGCGTCGGTCACGTTGGCAAATGGATCGAAGGGGAGACGGGCGCGGGATCGGATTCGTCCGGCGCCGGGCGTCGCGGCTATGGTCCTGCCTTGCACAGGATGCGCGGATGCCATTTTCCCTCCCCTGGACAGAGGCCGAAGCCTCCGTTGTTCCAACATGAGCTCTGTTTGCCGTTCTTTCGAGCCCGATTAGAACAAGAACAAATTATAGCGTTGCCCTATGAATTCACAACGCCGTTTGTGGCCCTTAATGGCTTGGCCGAAAGTATAAGGCATGGCACAGGCAACGCTCATTTGCTGCGTTGCAACCGGCGGCGTCTTCCTCCGCCTCGGAGGCAGCAGGCAACGACTCGGCATCCTCGCCATCCTCGCCCGACTCCAGCCGCGCCAGTTTTTCTTCGGCCTCCTCGGCATAGCCCTTGCCCACGCGGTAGGCGCTGCGCAGGGAATCGGCCAACGTCTCGACCGCGTTGAAATCTTCGTCGTAGTCGTTGAGGCCGTCGAGATTGGCCAGCATCGGATCGCTGCGCCAGAGCTTGTGCAAGGCCGCGCGCTTGAGCGCCTCCGGCACGTTCTGGCCGAGGAACACGGTGTAGTCGGATTCAGCGGTGAGCTCGTCAACCGGCGGAAGATCCGGCGCTTGCTCGAGTGCCGCATCGCCGTCGACCGGCGCATCCGCGACAGGCGGCTCGACCTGCTCGTCGCCGCGAAGCGCCTCGGGCGCTTCCTCGACCGGCGTGCCGCGCCGCGCCGCCCGCTTGCGCTGCGACCAGCGGCTCAATCGCGTGCCGAAATCCTCGCTCACGACGGTGCCCGCCCGGGCTGCGCAGGCCTGCCCATATCGGCGTGCTTGTCGCGTCTGTTCTTGCGTTTCACAAACGGCCGGTCGACGTGATGCTGCGCGACGAATTGGCGGACCCATTCGACCAGTTCCGGCCGCATCGGCACGCCCTCGACGATCTCGTCGCCGCCGTCGGTATAGGCCTCGGCCTCGTAGGGGCAGGCCGTCGCCAGGAACGGCTCAAACGCCATGCCTTCCGACTGCTCGTTGCGGCTCAGCACCACGTAGACGAGCGGCGTCTCCTGCGAGAGATTGCTGCGATAGCCTTCGGTCTCGCCGCGGAACAGCTCGATGTCGAGGGTGCCGCCGTGGAAATGGGTCCAGCCCTCACCCGAGGCCAGGACCTGGCCACATTCGCCCGCGGTGCGCGGCACGACGCCGAGCGGCCGCCAGATCTCATCCTGCCAGGGATGCTTGCTGGCGCGGCATTCAACAACGACGGTGATCGGCATTACGGCGTCAGCCGGCATGCTCGCTGTCTCCAGCGTCGGTTTGACCGCCAAAGGCCCGCGGCGGGGTCCTAGTAGCGGTTGACGCGGTAGTAGTCCTTCACGTCCGGCGCATTCGGATTGTAGCGCTTCTTCTTGGCTTCCGCTTCGGACTCAGCCGCCTGCGCCTCGCCGGCGAGCGGGCCGGCAGCGGCAATCGCGAGGCCGGCGCCGGCGCCCACGCTGAGGCCCATGACGCGCAGGAAATCGCGGCGGGCGAGCTTGTCGTTGCCTTGCGGTTTCATCGCCATTCCTCCTTGGCTCAGGTTCGCTACCTTTACGCCCGTCAAGCGGGCAACGCAAAGGCCTCGGTTTCAATCTCGATAAAGACGCGGCCGACGGAGCCGACACGCCGATAGAAATCCGCGCTGGCGGCCTGTTCCATGTCGGCAAACAGGCGGCCGATCCAGGGCGCCATGTGCTTCTCGAAAATCTCCTGGTCGCTGCCGGGGGGTACGTCGAGGTCGCCGCTGATGATGCCCGCCATGATCTCGCACAGGATGGCGGCGTGATCCTCCGGCTCCACCACGCCTTCACTGCGCACGATGCCGAGGCGGGCGAGATCGTCGCGCAGCCGTGCCAGCGGGCGCTCCTGCAGGAAGCCGGAAAGATAATAGGAGCCGTAGGGCAAGAGCTCGCCGCGGCCAATGCCGATGAACAAGTTGAAAAACTCGCGCTCGACCTTGTCGGGGTCGGCGGCGGCGACCGCGTCGGCCAGCGCGACATGGGCAAGCCCAAGCGGGGTGGCGTCGCCCTTCAGCTCGGCCACGCGCTTGAGTGTGGCGGTGTCGGGAGCGCGCGCGAGCAGCGTCGCCAGCAGCGCATATTCCTGCGCGCGGGCGAGATCGACCTCGTCGACCGGGGCGGCGGCGCCCGCACCGCCATAGAGATCGGGACGCAAGATGGCGCGGTCGACGCCGGTGGCCGCCTCGACCGCCAGCACCCGCTCGGCCGGCACGCGGGTCCAGTTGGACACCGACGGTTGCGAGATGCCGATGCGGCGGGCAAGCTCGGTGACGCCGCCGACGGCGCGGACGGCTTGTTCGAGTCCCTGATCCTGCATGCCGTGCGTGTTTGTCTGCGGTCAAAGTTCCGTCGGTGGCGGTCTGCCGGACTCTTAGCGCGACCGGCGATGAAGCGCCATACGTGGCGCAAACCGCAAGCTAGCTCACCGCCTCCAGATGGCGGATCGGCAGGCCGGTGATCAGGTTCTGCGGCTTCATGCGGATGGTGTTGTCGGGCGTGGTGGCGAGGATGAGGTAGACCGGCTCCCCCTTGACCCGGTCGAGCATGAGCGCGGGATCACGGAACGTGAGCCGGAACAGGCCGGCGACATGCGACATGGCGGTCTCGTCGAGCGCCTCGCCGTTCCACAACATGTCGCCGATGCGCGTGCCGTCGGCGTCGAGGCCGACATACCAGGTGAGCGTGGCGTCGCGCAGCTCGGTGAGCGGCTCGATGGTCACCTCGATGGCGAGCAGATGGGCGAGCCAGCGCCGCATGGCTTCCGCCAGCGCCGCAACGCCGGCGCGCCCGCCCGTCACGTCGAGCGCCATGTCGAATTGGTCGCTGCGCTCCCAGTAGCTGTCGGCATTGTCGTCGTTGAGCACGTCGATGGCGGCGTCGGCCGGCAGGCCGAGCATGGAGACCAGCGGCGTCACCGGCGTCTGCGAACCGCTGCCCACCGTCTCCTCGTCGGCGGCGATCAGCGAGCCTTCGTGCACGGTGACGCGCTGAGTGCGAAAGAACAGCTCGGCCGCGCGCACGACGCGGGCGTCCTCGACACCGTCGAGCGCGTTGCGCAGGATCACGTGCACGAGCTGGTTGACGAACAGCGGCGGGGTGGAGCCGACGCCGCGGCGGACCAGGTCGACATAGGCCGCTTCCAGCGTCTTGTGGCGCAGCAGGTGGTCGCGGAAGGCGATGAGAAGTTGCCAGTTCTCGCGCGCGTCTTCGTCCTCAATGGCCGAGAGGTCGGAGGCGGAGATCGGCGTGCGCGGGGCGGCCAGCAGCGCGCCATGCAGCGTGCGCTCGACCGGGCAGGCCTCCGGCGGCGGGATCAGCTCGGGCCGCGCCAGATAGACTTTGAGGAAATCGTCGGTCACCACCAGCCCGCCGCCTTCGTCGCGGTCGAGCAGATGATGGCCGCAGGAGAGCCAGAAGTCGGTCATTTGCGCTCCTTGCCGGCGAGCGAAATCAGATTGACCTCCTCGCCCGGCTCCTCATCGTCCTCGCCCTCGA
>JARRNI010000494.1:0-3946 GCA_037385125.1 Pseudolabrys sp. | reverse complement strand
CTTTCCACCAGATCCAGAGCCTTGCGTAGGCACGACAGCATCCCCAAGCCCAGCACGTCGATCTTGAGAATCCCCAGCGCGTCGAGATCGTCCTTGTCCCATTCGACGAAGGTGCGCTCCGCCATCCCCGCCGAGGAAGAAGCCGTCTACCGCATGCTCGGCCGCGCCGATTCGCTCGGCGTGTTCCAGGTGGAAAGCCGCGCGCAGATGACCATGCTGCCGCGGCTCAAGCCGAAAAATTTCTACGACCTAGTGATCGAGGTGGCGATCGTGCGCCCAGGCCCGATCCAGGGCGACATGGTGCACCCCTATTTGCGGCGGCGGCGCAGGCAGGAGCCGATCAGCTATCCCTCGAAGGAGCTGGAAGCGGTGCTGCACAAGACGCTTGGAGTCCCGCTGTTCCAGGAGCAGGCGATGAAGATCGCCATCGTCGCCGCCGGCTTCACGCCCTCGGAAGCCGACAAGCTGCGCCGCGCCATGGCCACCTTCAAGCGCGTCGGCACCATCGGCACCTTCCAGCGCAAGATGATCGACGGCATGTTGGCGAACGGCTATGCGCGCGACTTCGCCGAGCGCTGCTTCCAGCAGGTCGAGGGCTTCGGCGAATACGGCTTTCCGGAGAGCCACGCGGCGAGCTTCGCGCTGCTGGTCTATGCCTCCGCGTGGCTGAAATGCCGCTATCCGGACACCTTCGCAGCGGCGCTGTTGAACGCGCAACCCATGGGCTTCTATGCGCCGGCGCAGATCGTGCGCGACGCGCGCGAGCACGGCGTCGAAGTGCGCCCGCCGGACGTCAATCATTCCGATTGGGATTCGACGCTCGAGCCGGGGGCGCGCGCGGCGGAACGGCTGCATGCGCAGCATCGCGACATGCGCGGCGATGTGCGTGCGACCCATGCCATCCGGCTGGGGCTGCGTGAGATCAAGGGGCTGAAGGAAGAGGATGCGCGGTTGATCGTGGCGAGGCGTAGCTCTCCCCTCCCCCCGCTCCGCGAAGCGGAGTGGCGGGGGGTGGTTAACTACGACTCCGTGCGTGACATCTGGCTGCGCACCGGCCTCTCTCCCCGCGTATTGGAGCGGCTGGCCGACGCCGATGCCTTCAATTCACTCGGCCTCACCCGGCGCGACGCGCTGTGGGCGGCAAAGGCGCTCGGCCGCGTCGGCGACCGCGACGACGATCTGCCGTTGTTTGCGGTCACCTCTCCCCGCGTGCGGGGAGAGGTCGGATCGCGAAGCGATCCGGGTGAGGGGGCATCACCACAGCCTGAGCTTTTCGATAAGCCCCCTTACCCGGCTCGCAGCTTCGCTGCTCGCCACCCACTCCCCGCAAGCGGGGAGAGGGAAAGAAGCCGCGAGCCCGAAGTCGCCCTGCCCCCCATGCCGCTGGGCGAGGAAGTGATCAACGACTACCGTTTCCTGCGCCTGTCGCTGCGCGCGCATCCCGCCTCGTTCCTGCGCGCCGATCTGAACCGGCGCGGCGTGCTTCGCAACGAAGCCCTGCGCGGCACGGCGCAGAACGCGCGCGTGCGCATCTCGGGTCTCGTCACCTGCCGGCAGCGGCCGGGCTCGGCCAAGGGCGTGGTGTTTATGACCATCGAGGACGAAAGCGCCGTGGCAAACGTGATCGTGTGGCCGAAAGTATTCGAGCGCGTGCGCCCGGTGATCTTAGGCGCGCGCTACGTGCTGGTCACCGGCCGCGTGCAGGAAGAAGCGGACGTCATCTACGTGGTGGCCGACGGGCTGGAGGACCTGACGCCGTGGCTCGCGCACCTCGCCGAGCATGGCGGCGACATCGACGCGCTGGCACGCAGCGACGAGGTGCGCCGGCCGATCGAGGACCAGCGCGAGGCACGTAGCGTTGGCAGCCGGCACAATCGGCTCATGGCGCTGATGCGCGAGATGTCGGAGCTTGCTTCCGATCTCGACGTGCCGGCGCGCGGCTCGGCGCATGCGCCGACTCGACAGGGATCAGTGATCAGGAGTCAGAAATCGCAAATCAGGCGTCAGATGAAAGCCGTCTGATTCTGATCGCCGACCACTCATGCCCTGATACCCGACTACTGATTCCTGACACCTGATTCCTGGTCAGCCCTGCCCGCGCTTCTTCTCCCGCTTCGGCTTCTTGATCTTCACCTGCGCAGCCGGCTTCTGCAGCACCCGGGGCGGGGCCGGCGGCGGCGCGCCGAGATCGGCCTCGACCAGCGCGCGCAATTCCCCCGTCACTTCGGGACGGACGCCGAACCACAATTCGAAGCCGCGCACCGCCTGGTGCAGCAGCATGCCGAGCCCGTCAGCGGTGCGCAGGCCGCGCTCGCGCGCCGCCGTCAACAGCGGCGTGATGAGTGGCGCATAGACCAGATCCGCCACCACCAGCGAAGCCGGGCAGCGCAGATTCACCTGCAGCGGCGGCTGGCCTTCCATGCCGAGCGGAGTGGTGTTGACCAGCAGCCCGGCGCCGCCCAAAAGCCCGGTGATCTCGTCCCAGCCCGCCGGGAAGATGCGCGCGCCGAACTGCTTGCGCAGCTCTTCCGCGCGCTCGCGGTTGCGGTTAACCACATAGACGCGGCCCGCTTCGCGCGTGAGCAGCGCGAACGCCGCCGCGCGCGCCCCGCCGCCGGCGCCGAGCACAACCGCGCTTTCCAAGCCCCGATCCCAGCCCGGCGTGGCGCTGTCGAGATTGGCGAGGAAGCCCTCCACGTCGGTGTTGGTGGCGCGCACCGTGCCGTTGGCGTACCACAGCGTGTTGGCGGCACCGACCGCGCGCGCGCGCTCGTCCGGCGCCGACAGCCGCATGGCGGCGAGCTTGTGCGGCACCGTGACATTGGCGCCGATATAGCCGTGCTCGCGCAGATGGGTGACGAATTCGGCGAACTCCTCCGGCGGCACCGCCTCGCGTCGGTATTCGGCATTGAGGCCGTGCTGCTTGATCCAGTAGTTGTGGATCAGCGGCGAGCGCGAATGCCCGGCCGGCCAGGCGATGACGCAGACCGCTTTACGTTCTTCATTCATTGTTCGGCCACTACCGTGTTGCGCAAGGTGCCGATCCCGGGGACCGTCACCTCGATCACGTCGCCCGCTTTCAACCAGCGCGGCGGATCGCTGCGCGGGCCGATCTTTACCGGTGTGCCGGTGACGATGACGTCGCCCGGCTTGAGGGTCATGAAGGTGCTGACATAGGCGATCAGGTCGGCGAAGGATTTGATCATGCTGGCGGTCGTGTCGTCCTGGGTGACCTCGCCGTTGCGCTTCACGGTGATATGCAAGGGCCTCGCCAGATCGACCTCGTCGGCGGTCACCAGCCAGGGCCCGATGCTACCGGTGGCGTCGAAATTCTTGCCTTGCGTCACGTTGAACTTGCCGTGGCGCACCCAGTCGCGGATGGTGCCTTCGTTGCACAGCGTGGCGCCTGCCACGTAGCTGAGCGCCTCGTCGTGCGAAATGCGGCGACCCGTGCGGCCCATGACCAGGGCAATCTCGCCTTCGTAATCGAACTGCTCCGACTCGCGCGGGATCACCAGCGGCCGCTCGTGGCCGACCAGCGAGGCCGGCGCGCGGTAGAACATGCTGGGATATTTCGGGACCTCCTGGTCGCCGAAATCGGCGTTGCGGTTTGCATAGTTGATGCCGATGCACAGAATTTTTTCGGGCGCCGTCACCGGCGGCAGCCACTCCAGCTCGCCGAGCGGGAAGTCGGCGCGCACGCCGCGCACCGCATCGCGGGCGGTATCAAGGCCGCCGCCGCGCAAAAGGTCGAGCACGCTGGCGAAGCGCGGCTCCAGCCGAGTTTTCAGGTCAACCACGCCCTCGCCCACGACGGCGCCGAAGCTCTCGCGCCCGCGTACCTTGTAGCTTGCAAGTTTCATCCGGAGTCCCAGCCGTTCGCGCCGCCCGCACCGGACGGCATGGAGTCGTCGGCACTTCGGCGTTATGCTTAATGGGTCAGCGG
>JARRNI010000493.1:0-3957 GCA_037385125.1 Pseudolabrys sp. | reverse complement strand
GAGCCCCACCGGTTCGACTGGATGACCGGCGGACCTCGATTTATGTCCACCGTCTTACTCGGCCGCGGCCTCCGTCATCGGAACTACCGACACGAACTTGCGGCCTTTGGTTTTAGTTGCGAACTGAACCTTTCCATCGACGAGCGCGAACAGGGTGTGGTCCTTGCCAAGACCGACATTGCGGCCAGGATGCCACTTGGTGCCGCGCTGGCGCGCGATAATGTTGCCCGCGAGCACGCTCTCGCCGCCGGCCGTCTTCAAGCCGAGCCGCCGGCCCGCCGAGTCTCGGCCGTTGCGCGAAGATCCGCCTGCTTTTTTGTGCGCCATCGTTTGCTCTCGAATTCTGCTCTACTGTTTACACCGATTCCGTGAAGGAATCATCTCACTTCTTTTTGCCTTTTGTGACCCCGCGCTTGGCGAGTGCCTTGGTGGCGCCCTTGGCCATCCCCGCCTTTTTGGCGGCCGGTTTCTTGGCCGTGCTGGCCTTTTTGACCGGTTTTTTCTCCTCGGTTTCGCCTTCGTCGGCTGCTGCCTCGGGCGCAGGCTCCGGCTTCCTGGCTTCACGCTGCGGCCGCGCTGGCGGCGTCTGCGCGGGCTTGGCGCCGTCGGTGAGGATCTCGGTGATGCGGATCACCGAAAACTCGTGCCGGTAGCCGCGCTTGCGGCGCGAATTCTTGCGCCGGCGCTTCTTGAAGGCGATCACTTTGTCGCCGCGTTCGTGCTGGAGCAGTTCGCCGGCGACGGTCGCGCCGCCAACGGTCGGTAGGCCGAGCTGCGGCGTCTCGCCGCCAAGCATCAGCACTTCGCCGAACTCCACCACCTGACCCGGCTCGCCGCTCACGCGGTCGATCCGGATCACGTCTTCCGGGGCAACGCGATACTGCTTACCGCCGGTTTTGATGACTGCGAACATCTTTCTTTCCTTGTGTTCGGTTCCGATCTCGGACAAGGGCCGGACCGGCTTCTTTCAGTCGGGTTTTTTATGCATTTTGAAGGGCTTATTCAGCCCAAGCAAAACACGCGGGCCGTAAGGACCCGCGTTCGGCTTCCATATGCGGAGAAAAGGCCGCTATGTCAAGGAAATGGCGCGCGTCCAGGCAAGCCCGATTGGTGATAGTGACGCCTTCGCACTCGCAAAGCGCCCCCGAAACCGCGTAGTGTCTGCTATGGTCGGCCGCCGGCCGGGCCCATGGGTGCTGGCGAGGCGGCCGTCATGGTCGTGATTCCCGGAAAACAAGGGAAAATCGGAAGATTCCAAAAATTGGGAGGACATCATGCATCACGCAAGAATAGTCCCGGCGCTGGCCGCGTTCGGGTTTCTGGCGCTGGTCTCCGGCGCGTCGGCGCAGCAGCCGATCGCCATCGCTACGCCGCCGGCGGGCTCGATCTATAATTCGACCGCCGCTGCCATCGGCAAGGTGCTGGAGGAAAAATCTGGCCTGAAACTGACAGTGCAGGCGCTCGGCGGTTCCAGCCAGTTTCTGCCGATCGTGAATGCCGGCGAAGTGCCGTTCGGCATCGCCAACGTATACGAGACCAGCTTGGCGGTCACTGGCGGCGCCTATTTCAAGGGCCGTCCGACCAAGGACGTCCGCTCGGTCGCCATTCTCTATCCGTTGCGCAATACCATCTTCGTCAAGAAGGACAGCAAGTATAAGAAGCTCGCCGACCTCAAGGGCGCGCGCGGGCCGGTCGGCTTTACCAACCAAAAGATCCTCACCGCCGTGACCAACGCAGCGCTGGCGCCGGGGGGCATCACTCTGAAGGACGTGCAGGGCGTTCGTGTTTCCAACATCATCTCCAACGTCAACGCCTTCAAGGAAGGCCGCACGGACTTCTTCGTGTTCGCCCTCGGGGCGGGCCCGATCAAGGAAGCCGACGCCGCGGTCGGTGGCGTGCGCGCGCTGACCGTGCCGAAGGATACGCCCGCAGCCATTGCTGCCGTGAAGAAGCATGTCCCGGTGGCCTATCTGCTCCATGTCAAGCCGGGGAAGGGCAAGACCGGCCTGCTGAAGCCCGGCTATATCGTGTCATACGGCGTCAACCTGTTCGCCAGCACCCACACGCCGGACGACGTCGTCTACAAGGTTGTGAAGGCGATGCACGAACACGCGAAAGAGTTCGGCATGGTGTTCCCGCCGCTGCGGCTGTTCAAGGCCGACGAGATGGCCCAGCAGATCAAGGGCGTGCAGTATCACCCGGGGGCGATCAAGTACTACAAGGAAATCGGCCAGTGGCCACCGAAGAAGCACTGAATTCTCGGCGCTACGGCTGAGCTTTCGACCTTCGGATGAGCGAATCCAACAACCGCAATGATGGGCTGCCCTCCTCCGGGAGGGCAGCTCTGCCCTATCCACGCCGTCTCATCGACTTTCTTGCGCTCCTGCTCACGCTTGGCGCCATCTGTTTCGCGCTTGATGGCTTCAACCGCGTCGGAATCGCCATCTACGACCAGCAATATCTCGCCGGCATGATGGCGATCACCGTGACGCTGGCGCTGTTGAAGTTACCGGCCGTCCGCGGCCGGCAAAAGACCTCGCTGCCCTGGTACGACGCCGTCGCTGCCGTCGCCGCCTTTTGTGCGATCAGCTACCTCGCGACCTTCTATCCGCGCATCGTTGACCTGATTTATCTGCGCCAGACCGACAGCGTCATCGTTACCGTCATCCTGATCGTGCTCATGATCGAGGCATTGCGCCGCGCCACCGGCTGGATTCTGCCGATCCTCGTCATAGTCTTCATGCTCTATGCGCTGTTCGCCAGCCACCTGCCGGGCTCCGGCCTGCAGACGGATTGGCGCAAGCTGGCGCTGTCGCTCGGCGCCAACTACACCGGCATTCTCGGCCTGCCGGTCAAGGTGGCGACGACCATCGTCATTGCCTTCCTGCTGTTCGGCGCGGTGCTGCAGAGCACCGGCGGCATGACGTTCTTCACCGACATTTCCATGGCGCTGATGGGCCGTTTTCGCGGCGGCGCTTCCAAGATCGCCGTGCTGGGCTCGTGTCTATTCGGCTCGATTTCCGGCAGCGCAGTCGCCAACGTGGTGGCGACCGGCATTGTTACGATTCCGTTGATGAAACGTGCGGGGGTGCCGGCCCACAAGGCCGGCGCAATCGAGGCGGTGGCCTCGACCGGCGGCCAGTTGATGCCGCCGGTGATGGGCGCCGCGGCCTTTCTGATCGCCGAGTTCCTGCAGACCTCTTACGCCGCGGTGGTCACGGCCGCGATCGTGCCGGGCGTGCTCTATTACATGGCACTTTTTATCCAGGCCGACCTGGAAGCCGCCAAGGAGGGCATTCCGCCGGTCGAGCGCGACAAGATTCCGCGCGCCGGCCCGGTCTGGCGCGCGGGCTGGTACTTTCCGCTCGCCTTCGTGGTCCTGCTGGGGGGCTTGTTCTATCTCAACTATCAGCCCGACAAGGCGGTGCTGTGGGCCGTCGCCGCGCTCGTCGTGCCGGCCGTGCTGTTCGGCTTCCAGGGCCGGCGGCCCGGCCCGCGCACGTTGTTTCAGGCTCTGATTGAAACCGGCCACAGCTCGCTCGACCTGATTCTCATCACCGGCGCCGCCGGCATCGTGATCGGCGTTTTGGCGATTTCAGGCCTCGGCTATCAGCTGACGCTGGGCTTGGTGCAGATCGGCCAAGGCCACCTGTTCGTGCTGCTGCTGTTGTCGGCCATCGTGTGCATCATTCTCGGCATGGGGCTGCCGACCGTCGGTGTCTATGTGCTGCTGGCGACGCTGGTGGCGCCGTCGCTGGTGCAGGTCGGCGTCAAGCCGATGGCGGCGCATCTCTACGTCATGTATTTCGGCATGATGTCGATGATAACGCCGCCGATCGCGATCGCGGCCTTCGCCGCCGCTTCGGTCGCCAAGTCCGACCCGATGCGCACCGGCTTCGCCGCTACGCGCTTCGGCTGGACCGCGTTCATCGTGCCGGTGCTGTTCGTCTATTCGCC
>JARRNI010000492.1:0-5227 GCA_037385125.1 Pseudolabrys sp. | reverse complement strand
TGGCGCTGGCCCTCGCGAAGCCTGCTGCCGGTGCCGCGGCTGGCCAAGCGCGAGGCCGAGCAGGCCCGCGTGCCCGACACGGCCGCCAACGCCCGCACAGCCGGCGCCGCCATGCTGATCGCCTTCACGATTTTCCTGGTGTTCGAATCGGAGGGCCTGCGCCATTTCACCCGCGACCTGCCAGGCAACGCGGTGACCGACGTGATGGTGGAGGCGGCCGACAGCTGGCACGCCCTGATGGAGCGGCTTGGCCCCGCGCGCGGCGGGGGCTTGGTTCCGCGCGCCTCACGCCTTAGCTGAACGCTCGGCCAACACCATGCGCGCATTGCTGAACCGAATCTGGCGCACGAGCATCATCGGCAACCTGGTCGCCGGGTCGCTGGTGGTGCTGCCCTTCGTGCTGACCGTCCTCATCATCGGCTGGGGCATCAACTGGATCATGGCGGCCTTCGGCCCCGGCACCTGGTTCGGCGACATCCTGACCACCGGCGGCGAGGCCCTGATCGGCCCGCAGCGGGAATGGCTGGCCTTCCTGATCGGTACCGTCATCGTGCTGATCATCCTGTGGGTGTTCGGCTGGGCCGTGCGCACCCAGGCGCAGCGCACCCTGCAACACGTGCTCGACGACGTGCTGACCAAGGTGCCGCTGTTCCGCGCGGTCTACCGGCCGGTGTCGCAGGTGGTTCGGCTGTTCGCCGGCAGCAATGCCGATCTGACTGGCCTGCCGGTGGTCATGTGCCGTCTCGGCGGCGAGCAGGGCGTCGACGTGCCCGCCTTCCTGGCCTCGAGCAAAACCTTCGAAGTGGCGGGCGAGCGGCGGCTGCTGGTGTACCTGCCGACCTCGCCGCTGCCGGCCTGGGGCGGGCTGGTGCTGGTGCCGGAATCCTCGGTGATCCCGGTGCCCGACATGGACGCCGATGCGCTGATCAAGCTCTATTTCTCGTTCGGGGTGCTGGCGCCGGAGACCATCCCACCGGCCGGCAAGCGGCCCTCGCCGCCAAAACCCAAGGTCGCACCGCAGCCGCAGGAAGACGCGCCGGTCGAGGGCTCCTGAGCCCGCTTCGATTCAGCGCAAGTGCATGGCGCGCGCGACATGCTTGGCCAGCACCCGGCTGCCGGCGGCGGTAAAATGCATGCCATCGTACTGGCGCAGGCGCCGCCGACGGCCGCCGACGCGGCCGAACGAAGTGTAGGCACCGTTGGAATTGGAGAATGTCTTCCAGATGCTCACATAAGTGAAGCCGTGGCGCTTGGCCTCGCGGCGGTAGGCGTGCGCGCGCTTGAGAATGCGCATGAAGCGCACGACGCGCCGCTGGTAATTGTGCCGCCATGCACGCGAGAAGCGCTGCAGGCGGCGATGGCCGACATTGACGCTCTGGCGGTCGTTGCCGCCGATGACCACCGCGATCTTGTCGGCGCGATGATGGCGCAGGAAATACTGCAACGCCCGGTCCCAATTGAAATAATCGGTGCGCACCAGGCCGGTGGAGTACTTAGTGCGCTTGATCACGCGCACATGGCGGTTGTGCCTGAACAGCGCCTGCATGCCGTGGCCGAGCTCGGTGGCGATGGAATCGCCGATGACGGCGATGGTGACCGGGCCGGCGAAACTTGTCGCGGGCAAAGCGAGGCAAAACAGGAGGAGGACAATCGGGAGAGAAAAACGGCGACGGGCGATCGCGTGCCATAATGACATGCAGCGACTTCTCCATGGTCATGATTCGGACGGGCGGCCGATGTGAGCCGCGCCGCGCGGCATATTGCAAGAGGCGGCAGCAAAATGTTGCACCCGATCCAGGGAATGAAGGCGCGTATTTGATTCGCGGAACTCGGCCCGCTAGCATTCAAGCAATCCGGGGACCTTGCCATGACCGCAGACGACAACAGCCGCGCCGTGCTTGTGACCGGCGCCGCCGGCGGGCTCGGCAGCGTGATGACCAAGGCGCTGCTCGGCGACGGCCATTGCGTCGCCGCGGTCGACCGCGACGGCGCGGCGCTCGAGCGGCTCGCCGCGGCGGTCGCGCCACATGGCGAGCGCCTCCTGCCGCTCACGGCGGAACTGTCGGATATCGCACCATGCGTTGACGCGGTGACCAAGACCGTTGCGCGCTTCGGACGGCTGGAGGGGATCGTCAACAACGCTGGCATCGGCATGGGCGCGATTCGTCCCGATGCCGAGAAAAATCATCCCGGCATCGAAGAGCTGAGCCCCGAAATCTGGGATCGCTTCTTCGCCGTCAACGTGCGCGCGCCCATGCTGATCGCGCGCGCGGGCTTGCCGCATATGCGCAAGGCCGGCTGGGGGCGCATCGTCAACAACACCACCAGCTACCGCACCATGCTGCGCGTGCTGCCCTACGGCGCCACTAAGTCGGCGCTGGAATCCATGTCAGCGGTGTGGGCGGAGGAATTGAAAGACACCGGCATCACCGTCAACGTGCTGGTGCCGGGCGGGCCAACCGACACGCCGTTCGTTTCCGGTCAGGCCGGCTGGCCGCGCGCGGAAATGCTGCGCCCTGAGATCATGGGGCCGCCCGCCCGCTGGCTGATGTCGGACGCATCGAATGGCTTCACCGGCCACCACGTGACGGCGGCGGATTGGGACAAGTCCCTGCCGCCGGCGGAGGCCGCGCACAAGGCGAGCCGTGGCATCGGCTGGCCGGAGTTGGCGGCACAGACGGCGTGGTGGCCGAGCGGCAATCCATAAAACGCGGATGCCCGGGCCCTCATGGGTCCGGGCAATCATTAGAAATCGGATCGTCCGCCGTCGATCAGCGGCAACGCACCCAGTGCTTGCGATGGTGCCGATAATAATAGCACCAGCCGGGGCGGGTGGCGTCGGCGATGATGGCGCCGGCGGCGGCGCCGATCACGCCGCCGGCAACGGCGGCCCCGGCCGACCCGCCAGCCAGACCGCCGATCAGTGCGCCGGTGCCGCCGCCGAGCAAGCTGCCGCCGAGGATCCGATCCTGCCGCGCCGTCTGACAGCCGGCCAGCCCCACTGCCATCACGGCAATCACAAGCATATTGCGCATCAGCTTCTCCTTTCCGTGCAACGCACCCCCCGGAGAGACCGAAATGCCCTTCCTACCGTCAGCCCAATTTCTTCAACAATCGCACGATCAGGCGCCGCTCCTCGGCGTTCAGCGGCGCCAGCGTGTCGGCGGTGATCCCAGCGGCGACCTCGATGGCGGCCTCAGTCACTTCACGGCCGCGTTCGATCAGCGCCACGGCGCGGCGACGGCGATCATTCGGGTCGGCGCAGGCGCTGACGAAGCCGCGCGCGCTCAGCCGGTCGACCACCCCCTTGATGGTTGCGGCGTCGAGATAGATCAGACGGCCGAGATGGTTCTGCGAGCACGGCCCCACCTCGTGCAGCTTGGCGAGCGCCGCGAATTGGGTCTGCGTCAGCCCCTCGATCATGCGCGACATGAAGACGGCGGTGTGCCGCTGCATGGCGACGCGCATCAGGAAGCCGACCTGCTCGTCGAGCACGTAGCGCGCAGGGTCGGCCACCGCCGCCTCGACGACTTTCAGTTTCTCGCTTCTCATGCCCACCCAGCCGTCCTGCCCGTGCGGGCCACCATGTTTTCACGTTATCGGAAATCATGGCCGGGATTGCGGTCAGGCGAAAGGCCAAAATTGCGCCGCCCGGCGCCAGAGACGCGCCCGTCATACCGTGATGTAGGCCTTTTGCACGTAGGGGGTGTGGTCGGCGGCGAGAATGCCGGCAAAGGCAATCGCCAGCACGTGACGCTGGGGCCGGAAGCGTCGGCAGCAGCGCGACATCGATGCGGCGCAAGAATATTGGCGGGACTATAAGAACCGAATGCGCGGGCGAAGTTGACGGAGACGGTAATGGCAAGAGCCAAGCGTTTCAAAGAACTGGTCCAACATCACATCAAGACCGACAGGAAGTTCGCCGAGGCGCTGTTGCGCGAAGGAGTCGACGCGATGCTGCAGGGCGAACGTCGAAACCGGCAAGACGATCCCGCGCGACTACATCAAGGCCACCATCGGCTTCGAAAAACTGGGCGCAGCGATCGGCGCCCCGCCCAAGAGCCTCATTCGCACGTTCGGTCCGCGGGCAATCCTAGGCGAAAATCCTGTTTAGCGTGATCGGCTATTTGCAGAAGCGAGCCGGCTTGCGGTTGCACGTGGCAAGCACGAAAAAGGCGGGCTCCCCATCGAAGCCCCGCTCCAAAGCCGCCTGATCACAACCAACCGCTCAGCGCCAGTCGGATGCCGAGCGCCAGCAGCCCGACGAAGAACCAGAGCCGGAAGGTGACGAGCGTCACCTTGCCGCGCACGATTTGGCCGAGCCGCATGCCGACCAGCGCCAGTACGAGGGCCGATAGCGCCGGACCGACCAGCGACAGTCTCAGCTCGCCGAAATGCCAGAGCGCCAGCGCCAGCGCGACGGTCGAGACCGTGAAGTAAAGGCCGAGCGCCTGCACCAGGTCGTCGCGCTCGAGACGCAGGGCGTGGATATAGGGCACGCCCGGAATAGCGAACACGCCGGTCGCCACCGCGATCACGCCGTTGACGATGCCGACCACAAAGCCGATCCGACCTTCCGCGCGCGGTGGCACGAAAAAATGCACCTTGAGCAGGCCGAGCATGGCATAGGCCGCCAGCACCACGCCGAGCCAGACCGTCGCCTGCTTGCCTTCGCCCTGCGGCAACGTCACGGCGCCGATGAAGCTGCCGATGCAGATGCCGCAGAGCATCGGTCCTAGCCGCCGCAACAGCGCACGCAGGTCGCCGCCGGCTAGGCCCTGCCACACATTGGTGGCGAACGAAGGAAACAACAGGATGGCGGCGGCCTGCGCCGGCGTCACGATCAGGCCGAGCAGGCCGATGGCCACCCCCGGCAGGCCCATGCCGATTACGCCCTTGACGAATCCCGCCAGCAGATAGGCGCCGGCCACGGCCGCAAGAAAAAAATGTGTATCCACCCCGGCGTTCTCCCTGCAAGGCGACGGACCTTGCGGGATCGCGCGTGCTGCGACAATGGCCAAGGCGGCAAGGCCGGTATCCGATTTCGCGCGGCTGGCTTTCAAGGGGCATCTTCCCGGGTCTCGTGTACACTGCGCCCATGTTCCCGTCCGAGCGCATCGTGTGCCTGACCGAGGAGACCGTGGAGACGCTTTATCTTCTCGGCGAGCAGGACCGCATCGCCGGCGTATCCGGCTATGCGGTGCGCCCGCCGCAGGTGCGGCGCGAG
>JARRNI010000491.1:0-3961 GCA_037385125.1 Pseudolabrys sp. | reverse complement strand
GAATTGTCGAGCAGCAGCGTCACCACGGTGTCGCGGAACTTGGTGTCCTTCTCCCATTTGAACGAGAGCGGATGCATCGGATCGATGACGATGCGCGACAGCCGCGCCGGATCGAGCAGGCCCTCTTCCAGGTCGAACTCCCAGGAGCGGTTCTGCTGCGCCATCAGGCGGCGCTGCAGGCGGTTGGCGAGCCGCGCCACCACGCCCTGCAGGCTCGAGAGCTGCTTGTCGAGATAGCCGCGCAGGCGCTCGAGCTCTTCCGGCTCGCACAGGTCTTCCGCCGCGATGGTCTCGTCGAACTTGAGCGTGAAGGCGCGGTAGTCCGGCCCGCGCGGCTCGTTGGCGCCGAACTGGCGCGGCCGCTGCGGCTCGCCGGGGGTTTCGGTGTCGCCCATGTCGGTGTCGACGCCCATGTCGGCGGCAGGCGCCTCGGCCGCCTCGGCGGCGGACTCGGGCAGTTCCTCGGCGGACACCTGCGTCTCGTCGACGCTCATGCGCTGCATCTCGTCCGATTCGGCCGCCTCGCCGTCCTCGCCGGATTCCTGCTGGCGGCGGTCTTCCTCGCCTTCGTCCTCTTCCTCCTCGGAATCGTGGCTGCGATCGTCGCCCATTTCGAGCGCGTCGAGCAGATCGTGCACGGCGTCGCCGAACTGGCGCTGGTCCTCCACCAGATCCTCGAGGCGGTCGAGATCCTTGCCCGCGCGATCCTCGATCACGGGGCGCCAGAGGTCGACCAGCTTCTTGGCGGCGGCGGGTGGCGCCAGGCCGGTCAGGCGCTCACGCACCATCAGCGACAGCGCCTCCTCGATCGGCGCTTCCGAGCGCTCGGTGATCTCGTCGAACTTGGCCTTGTGGAAACGGTCGTCGAGCATGGCGGTGAGATTCTTGGCGACGCCATCCATGCGGCGGGCGCCGATCGCCTCGACGCGGGCCTGCTCGACCGCCTCGAACACCGCGCGCGCCTGCTGGCCCACCGGCTGCAGTCGGCGATGAATCGCCGCGTCGTGACAGGCGAGTCGCAGCCCGATGGCGTCGGCGTTCCCGCGCACGATGGCGGCCTCGCCCCGGCTCAGCTTGCGGGGCGGCTCGGGCAGCCGCACCTTGCCGCCCATCATACCGGGCCGCTCGGCGGCGAAGGAGACTTCCAGTTCCGGCTTGCGCGCGAGCGCGCGCAGGCAGCCGCTTACCGCCCGCTTGAACGGCTCGGCCGGGGATTCCTTTGCCGCGGACTTGGGTTTGACGTTGGAGGCCATGGGCGTCCCGGACGCGTTACGTCAGCTCAGCGCCACGTTCACCGCCGATTCCGGCAACTCCTGGCCGAAGCAGCGCTGATAGAACTCCGCCACGATCGGCCGCTCCAGCTCGTCGCACTTGTTGAGGAAAGTGAGCCGGAAGGCGAAGCCGAGGTCGTTGAAGATTTCGGCATTCTCCGCCCAAGTGATCACCGTGCGCGGGCTCATGACGGTGGAGATGTCGCCGTTCATGAAGGCGTTGCGCGTCAGGTCGGCGACCCGCACCATCTTGTTGACGATGTCGCGGCCCTCTTCGTTCTCATAGTGCTTGGCCTTGGCCAGCACGATCTCGACCTCGTTGTCGTGCGGCAGATAGTTGAGCGTGGTGACGATCGACCAGCGGTCCATCTGGCCCTGGTTGATCTGCTGGGTGCCGTGATAGAGCCCGGAGGTGTCGCCCAGGCCCACCGTGTTGGTGGTGGCGAACAGGCGGAAGGCCGGGTGCGGCTTGATCACCTTGCTCTGGTCGAGCAGCGTCAGACGGCCGGACGCCTCCAGCACGCGCTGGATCACGAACATCACGTCGGGACGGCCGGCGTCGTATTCGTCGAAGCAGAGCGCAACGTTGTTCTGCAGCGCCCACGGCAGAATGCCTTCGCGGAATTCGGTGACCTGCTGGCCGTCCTTGATGACGATGGCGTCCTTGCCGATCAAATCGATGCGACTGATGTGGCTGTCGAGATTGACGCGTACGCAGGGCCAGTTCAGCCGCGCCGCCACCTGCTCGATATGGGTGGACTTGCCGGTGCCGTGATAGCCGGTGACCATGACGCGGCGGTTCTTGGAGAAGCCGGCGAGAATGGCGAGCGTGGTCTGCCGGTCGAAGCGGTAATCCGGATCGACATCGGGCACGTGCTCGTCGGCTTGCGAATAGGCCGGGACTTCCAAATCGCTGTCGATGCCGAACACCTGGCGGATCGACACGTTCATGTCGGGCAGGCCGGCGACTTCTTCCACTGCGGCAGTCATTGCTCCTCCGTGGCTTCAGAACGCCCGAAGCCTTGAATGCGGTCCACATAGGTCCGGCTGGTACAGGCGGCAACTTAGCAGACGGGGCCGGGACGAAAAACCCGGGCGGCTCGAATAGCCCCTATCAATGTTTTCAATAAGATAGGAACGCGCCCCCCGCACGCGGAAGGCGGGGCCTGCGTGAATTTTCGCGTCATTCCGAGGCGCGGCCCGCGGTCAGGCGAAACCCACCGATTTCAAGTAGTTGTAGGACTGGATGATCTCCACCAGCCGGTCCTCGGCGGAGCGGTCGCCACCATTGGCATCCGGGTGGTGGCGCTTGACCAGTTCCTTGAAGCGCATCTTGACCTCTTGAGCGGTGGCGCCGACCTCGAGCCCGAGGGTATTGAGCGCCTTGCGCTCGGCGTTACGGATCACCCGGGTTTCCGCCCGCCTCTGCTGCTCCCGCTGCATGTCCTCGCCGAACAGGCCGAAAGGGTCGGCCTGATGCGCGAAGGTGTGCGTTTCCGGCCGGGCGCCGCCCTTGCCGGTTCCCATTTTCCAGGTCGGGCGATGGCCAGTCAGGGCGTCCTTCTGGTAGGCCGTGACAGCGGCGTCGCTCATGCCTTTGAAGTAATTGTAGGACTGATTGTACTCGCGCACGTGCTCGAGGCAGTAGCGCCAGTAATCCTTTTCGCGGCCGCGGCCCTTAGGGGCGCGATGGGTGGCCTTCTCGGTGCAGCCGTGCCATTCGCAGGTCGGACCGTCGGTCTTGATCCGACGATCCTTGTCCGGCTTGACGCGGACCTTATCGAAAAGGGGCGAGTCGAATTTCATGACCGGCTAATATGCGCTCTTGGCTGTGACCCGTTCAAGACCTGACAGTTTTTTGCTTCTTGCCGATTTCCGCCACGAAGCACAGGCATTGACCGGCGTGCCGCCGACACTTAAGTCGGACACCATGCAAACGGCCGATATTATCACACAGAAGTTGACCGAGGCTTTCGCGCCGCAGAGCCTTCAGGTGGTGGACGAGTCCCACCAGCATGAAGGCCATGCCGGGCATCGGCCGGGCGGGCAAACTCACTTTCGCGTTTATATCGTGTCGGACGCCTTCAAAGGAAAGACCCGGCTGGAGCGCCACCGGCTGATCAACGGCGCTCTGGCGGGCGAGCTGGCCGGCGGCGTGCATGCGCTGGCCATCCATGCCGCCGCGCCGGGCGAGGGCGCGGCCACCTAAATCTACTGCATCGGTAGCGCCCTCACTCCGCCGCCGCGCGCGGCAGCGGCTGGATACGCAGCGCGGTGATGCGGTTGCGCGCGCGCCGCAGCACCCGAAAACGAAAGCCATGGAAGGTGAAGCTCTGCCCCACTTCGGGGATCGAGCGCGCCTCGTGGATCACTAGGCCAGCGATGGTGTTGGCCTCTTCGTCCGGCAGGTTCCAGTCCATCACGCGGTTGAGGTCGCGGATCGACACTGCGCCGTCCACATTGACCGAGCCGTCCGGCTGGCGCCGTACGCCCGGCATGGCGGCGTCATGCTCGTCGGTAATGTCGCCGACGATCTCCTCCAGGATATCCTCCAGCGTCACCAGGCCTTCCACCTCGCCGTATTCGTCGACCACCAGCGCGAACGGCGTCTTGCGGCGGCGGAAGGCCTTGAGCTGCTCCGATACCGAGCGCGTGTCGGGCACGAACCAGGGCGGCGTCAGCAGCGCGGA
>JARRNI010000490.1:0-3962 GCA_037385125.1 Pseudolabrys sp. | reverse complement strand
CTCGGCCCGCCGGCGGTAGTGCTGGCCGTTGACCGTCAGGGCGATGTCGTGGACGTCCTCATCCATCCTGCGCGCGCTCCAGCGCCGTCGATATGGCGCGTTTCACCAGCACCCCGGCGAGATGGCGTTGGAACGCTTTGCTGGCGTGAATGCTGCCGGCAGGGTCAATTGCCTTTTGCACGGTGGCCGCGGCTTCCGCGACATCGGCGCGATCCGCCCGCTGGCCGATCAGCGACGTCGCGGCATCGCTCACATCCACAGGTGTCTCGCCTGCGCCGCACAATGCCAGCCGGGCGCCGGCGCATGAGCCATCCTCGCCGAGGGTCACGCTGGCAGCGATGCCCATCAATGCGAAGTCACCGCGCCGACGCGCCACCTCCATGAAGCAGAAGCCGCTGCGCCCGGTGCGCGCCGGCAGTTCGATTTCTACCAGCATCTCGTCGGGTTCCAGAGCTGTGGTGAGCTGGGCCAGGAAGAAATCGCGCGCCTCGATCCAGCGGCTGCCCGTTGCCGATTGCACGCGCAGCCGGCCGCCCAGGGCCAGCACGATCGCCGGCAATTCCGACGCCGGGTCGGCGTGTGCGATATTGCCGCCCATGGTGCCGCGGTTGCGGATTTGCGGATGTGCGATGTGCGGCAGCGCTTCGTGCACGAGCGGCAAGGTGTCCGCCACGAGGGGGTCGCGCTCGAGGGCCCGGTAGCGGGTCAGCGCGCCGATGCACAGCGCATGGCCGTTCTGGCGCTGGATGCCGGACAAGCCGCTCAGCAGATTGATATCGATGATCACCGATGGCTGCGCCAGTCGGAAATTGAGTGTCGGAACCAAGCTCTGCCCGCCGGCAAGGAATCGCGCATCCTCCCCATGCGCGGCCTTGAGCGTGAGGGCCTCATCGAGCGAACCGGGTGCGACGTACTTAAACGGTGCCGGTTTCATTGCATCGCATCAGCAAGCATGGGCCGCTCGCCCCGGGCCGGCAACGGCTTATCGGAAAAGACGATGGGGGCATTCCAGTTTCCGATGCCAAGTTTGCAGCCGCATGAATAAACATTGGGCGCGCCACGGCGGAACCCACATGCGAGTATTTCACAATGACTTCCGGCGTGCCACTATGGACATCTCCGGGCAACGGCGGCGCCGCTCGCGCCTCAGTTCGCCCGGACGCGCTTTTGCACGGGGCCCAATCGATGCACG
The DNA here is from genome assembly GCA_037385125.1 of Pseudolabrys sp. Classification (GTDB taxonomy): domain Bacteria; phylum Pseudomonadota; class Alphaproteobacteria; order Rhizobiales; family Xanthobacteraceae; genus Pseudolabrys. Next base: position 2,770 of record JARRNI010000490.1, on the reverse strand, counting down.
AGCCGGCAGCCGTTCTCACACGGGCCAACGTCGCCGCCACAAGAAATGCGGCGGTCGACGTGCGCGACCTCTCGCTCACTTTCGCGACGGCCGACGGCGCGGTTGAGGCTCTCTCCGGCGTGAATCTGCAGATCGCCGAAGGCGAATTCGTCTCTTTCATCGGCCCGTCCGGCTGCGGCAAGACGACCCTGCTGCGGCTCATCGCCGACCTGGAACGGCCGACCGCCGGCGCGCTCACGGTCAATGGCGTCAGCGCCGAAGAGGCGCGTCTCAATCGTGCCTATGGCTATGTCTTTCAGGCGCCCGCGCTCTATCCGTGGCGCAGCATCGAAAAGAACGTGATGTTGCCGCTGGAAATCATGGGCTTTTCAAAGACCGAGCGGCGGGAACGCGCCGGGCGCTATTTGGCGCTGGTCAATCTCTCCGGTTTCGAGCGCAAGTTCCCCTGGCAGTTGTCGGGCGGCATGCAGCAGCGCGTTTCGATCGCGCGCGCGCTGTCCTTCGATCCGGCGCTTCTGCTGATGGACGAGCCGTTCGGCGCGCTTGACGAGATTTCGCGCGACCACCTCAACGAGCAATTGCTGCGGCTGTGGGACAAGACCAACAAGACGGTGGTCTTTGTCACGCATTCCATTCCCGAAGCGGTGTTCCTGTCGACCAAGGTGGTGGTGATGTCGCCGCGTCCGGGCCGCATTATCGACGTGATCGATTGCGACTTCCCGCGCGACCGCACGCTGGAGATTCGGGACACACCCGAATTCATCAAGGTCGCCCACCGGGTGCGTATGGGCCTTCGTTCGGGGCACTCTTATGACGAATAGCACGGTTGCCTTGTCGCGCCCCGCCGCGCACTGGCGGCATCCGGCTCTCACCCGGCATGCGCCGGTCATCGTCGTGGTATTGGCCTTGATCGCGGTCTGGTATGTGGCCGCCGTGCTGATGAATATCGGGCTGGTGCGCGATGCCTTCCAGCGTCAGGAAATCCACTACACGATCGGCGATCTCATCTCCGCCAGTTTGAACGCGAAGCGGCCGCTGCTGCCCGCTCCGCACCAGATTCTCGCGACATTCGCGGTCGATGTCTTCGGTTGGCCAGTCACTTCACCGCGCAGCCTCGTCTATCATAGTTGGGTCACCCTTTCGGCGACCTTCGTCGGCTTCCTGATTGGCGCAGCGTTCGGCATCGTGCTGGCGGTGCTGATCGTCCATCTGCGCACCCTGCAGAAGAGTTTGCTGCCCTGGATCATCGGTTCGCAGATGGTGCCGATCCTTGCGGTGGCGCCCATCGTCATCGTCGTGCTGGGCTCCATCGGGCTGCGCGGCCTTTTGCCGAAATCGATCATCTCCGCCTATCTGAGCTTCTTCCCGGTCACCATCGGCATGGTGAAGGGGTTGAATTCACCCGATCCGATCCAGCGCGACCTGATGCGCACCTGGTCGGCCACGCCGGCGCAGATCTTCTGGAAGCTGCGCTGGCCTTCGGCCGTTCCCTTCCTTTTTGCCAGTCTCAAGGTGTCGGTCACGATATCGCTGATCGGTGCCATCGTCGGCGAACTGCCGACCGGCGCCCAGGCCGGCATCGGCGCACGCCTGCTTGCCGGCTCCTATTATGGCCAGACGGTGCAGATCTGGGCTGCGCTGCTGGCCGCGTCGCTGCTGGCGGCGGGGCTGGTCGGCCTGGTCGGTCTCACCGAGCGATTGGTGCAGCGGCGCATGGGAGCGCAGCCATGACCGGACGCTGGCACCGGATGGGCTTCGCCCTTGCCGCAGCGGGGATGCTGGCAGCGCTCGTCCTGCCGCGTTCGCATGGGACCGTCGCGGGGCTCGCGGCGCGGCCGGCGCCGCTCACGGCGACCATCGCCGCGGCTGCCTTGGTCGCGATTGCCGGCCTGGCGCCGCGCCTTTCCATTGCAGCCGGTCTTGTCGGAACCGTGGTGGGCTGCACGATGACCGTTGTCTTGCTGCGCGATCCGGCTGTCGCGGGCAACGCGTCTTGGGGCTTCTGGCTGCCGGTGCTGGCGGCCTGGCTGGCCGCCGGGCTCTGCGTTGCCGACCTCGCGCGCGTCAGGCCGCGCGGCAAAGCCGGCGCCCGACTGCTCGATCTGATCATTCCCATGCTGTTCGGTGCTTTCGTCGTCTACCTGTGGGAAGTCGCCGTGCGCGGGTTCGGCGTGCCGCCCGTGCTGATGCCGTCGCCGAGCGCGACCGCTGCCCGCTTTGCCGGCTCCCTGCCGACGCTCGGCGAGGATTTCATGCAGACTTTCGTGCGCGGTGTGCTGACCGGCTATGTCATCGGCTGCGGCGCCGGGTTCCTCGTCGCCGTCGTTGCGCACCGCTACACGTTCCTCGGCCGCGGGCTGCTGCCGCTCGGCAATTTCGTGTCGGCGCTGCCGATCGTCGGCATCGCGCCGATCATGGTCATGTGGTTCGGCTTCGACTGGCAGTCGAAAGCGGCCGTGGTGGCGGTGATCTGCTTTTTCCCGATGCTGGTGAACACGCTGGCGGGGTTGGCTGCCGCCGGCCATGTCGAACGCGATCTGATGCGCTCCTATGGCGCCCGCCATGGCCAGACCCTGGCGAAGCTGCATTTGCCGGCCGCCATGCCGTTCGTCTTCAATGCGCTCAAGATCAATTCGACCCTGGCGCTGATCGGCGCGATCGTAGCGGAATTTTTCGGTCTTTCATTTTATCGGGTTTTCCGGGGTCTGTAAAATTGAAGTAGGCCCAATGTCCCGGTTCTTTGGCGAACCGCTTTGAGTCCTTGACGGAC
>JARRNI010000489.1:4087-6528 GCA_037385125.1 Pseudolabrys sp. | reverse complement strand
CCCGGCAACTGCAAGCGGCGCCGGCCATGCTGCCATGCGTCAGGTGGGCGCACCTATGTGTCGATTCGGCAACGATCTACCGCAAATTACCGAATTTGCTTGGCAATTTCAGCTCCCAGCCATGCAGAAATGCATGCGAATCGGCCCTTCCGGCCTTGATTTTTGTGCGGCGCGGTGTAACTTATTGCAATGCGGTAGCGAGAGCTACCGCTGCCCTCCTTGGGCGTTTCCTCCCTAGACTTGGGCCGCTTGCTTCACGCGAGCGGCCCTTTTTTCAGGGTCAGGGATTAGCGGTCAGGAGAGAGATTGGAGATTGCCCGTGATCTGATAGCGATCAGATAGGTCACTGATGCTCTCCTGACCACCGTCTCCTGACTTCCGATGCCCGACCCCGGCTATTCCGCCGCCGCCCGGTACGGCCGCAGCTCTTCCAGCGGAATCTCGCCCAGGCAGCGCGCCAGCGTCTCCATGTCGGCGGCAAGGCGCGCGAAATTGGCCGAGCGCTCGTAGCGCTTCTCGTCCATATAGAGCGCCCGGTTGATCTCGAGCTGGACCGCATGCAGGCCGGCGGCCGGGTTGCCGTAATGCTCGGTGATGAAGCCGCCGGCATAGGGCTTGTTGCGGGAAATGCCGTAGCCGAGGCCACGCAGCGCCTGCTCGACGGTTTCCGAGACCACGCCGACGCAACTGGTGCCGTAGCGGTCGCCGATGACGAATTCCGGCCGCGCACGCTCGTCCCGGTGGCCGGCGCTGGAGGGCATCGAATGGCAGTCGACCAGCATGGCGGCGCCGAAATCGCGGTGCAGCCGGGTGAACAGCCGCCTGAGCGCCCGGTGATAGGGCTTGTAGAGCGTTTCGATGCGCCGCAGCGCCTCATCCACCGGGATGCGCTGGTCGTAGATTTCCTGTGCGTCGCCCACCACCCGGGCCACGGTTCCCAGCCCCCCGGCCACCCGCATGGAGCGGGTATTGGCGAAAGAGGGCAGGCGGCCCTCGAACATGCGCGGGTCGAGCTCATAGGGTTCGCGGTTCACGTCCACATAGCAGCGCGGAAAATGGGCGCGCATCAGCGGAAAGCCCTGGCGCACCACGCCGGCCACCAGCTCGTCCACGAAGCTGTCCTCGGAGCGGCGCAGGGTGGCGATATCGAGCCGCGACATCGCCAGGAAGGCGGGCGGATAGGTCGAGCCCGAATGCGGCGAGTTGAACAGCACCGGGCCGGCACAGGCTGCCGGCTCCAGGATTTCGAAAGGCGGGTCCAGTTCGTCGCGGGTTTCACGCATGGGTGGTGACGGCCGATTGGGGCTCGGGCTAGAATGATGGGGCATTAAGACTCTATTTATGGCTTTATTGTCCACGCCCTGACGGATAAAGCCAAGCGATGCTTTGGGTTCACCCGATATTTACCGGGCTTACGTCTTATGGGGCGGCTGGGGCCGGCCCCAGGGGATATTATGACGAGGGACGGTCGGGACGGGGCGTTGAGTAGTATGTCGAAAATCCTCCTGGCTGAAGACGACACGGCTATGCGGCGCTTTCTGGTCAAGGCACTTCAGAATGCGGGCTTCGAGGTTACCTCCTACGACAACGGCATGTCGGCCTATCACCGGCTGCGCGAGGAACCGTTCGAGCTCCTGCTGACCGACATCGTCATGCCGGAAATGGACGGCATCGAGCTCGCCCGGCGGGCCGCCGAACTCGATCCCGACATCAAGATCATGTTCATCACCGGTTTCGCCGCCGTCGCCCTCAATGCCGATTCCAGCGCGCCCAAGCAGGCCAAGGTGCTGTCGAAGCCGATCCATCTGCGCGAGCTGGTCACCGAAGTGCAGAAGATGCTGGCCGCGGCTTGACGCGGCGGCCGGGACGGGCACCCAGATTTCCGCTCATTCCCGCGCAAGCGGGAATCCCGTTCTCAAGGAAAGCCTTCGGTTAATGGCCCTGGGTCTCTGCTTACGGGGGAACGAACGGATGAGAGGGCCGCTTGCCACCCCTCAGGCGAGCCGATACATAGGCGGCGATAAGGGCGCGTAGCTCAGCGGAAGAGCACTACCTTGACATGGTAGGGGTCACAGGTTCGATCCCTGTCGCGCCCACCACGCAGTCTAGTTATCTGGCACTTTGTGGAGACTCGCGACATTAGCCCGCCACTGGCGGGCTTTTTTAGCGAGCGCTTGGCGTCTCCGAGTCTCCTGGCTGCGCGGAATGCAGATTTCGGGCCTCCGTCTCCGAGGCATAAATACCCGTTCCTGACGCCGAAAAAAATGTGGTGCTGAAAATTTCGCCTGTGAGCTGCCACCCGCAGATGAAAAGGCGCTTCGCTCGATCAGCAGTATTGGCTGATGGTGCCAGGCGGAAGCGGCCGGCCATCCACGGCGAGTGATGCTGTTTCTGCGCGTGAGAATCAGGCGGGCGTCAGACCGAGTCGCTGATATTGCAGC
>JARRNI010000489.1:0-3978 GCA_037385125.1 Pseudolabrys sp. | reverse complement strand
GCGAGATCGTCATATTGACGTGACGGAGGCTGCACTTCTGGCGAGCGGCGATATCCTCGACTGTTGTGGTGCCAGAGACGATCTCATCGAGCCAGGCACGACCGCGGGCGATCGATTTGAGCAGCGCCGCGCGACGCTCGAATTTGATCGGCCGGACGCGATGCCGTTCGATGGCCGCCGGTAGCAGGATCTCCTTGAACCGCTTGGCTGGCGGCTTGATCCACGGGATCAGCAGGGAAGGGGCTTGGTCCACCGCTGCAGGTTGTTCTGCATCATTTTCGTGCCGTTTGTTGCCGGGAGCGCTCAGCCAAACCGCCAATTCGCCTTTACGCACTTCAATACGGGCGACCTCCGCGAGGAGGTCGGTTCGATCTGCCGTGTCCTTGTGCTGGGGGATACTATGTTGACGATGCTGCGCGATGGCCTTGGTTACGGCCTCCTCGATATCGGCAGCAGGAACGCGGACGATCACTCCGGGCGGCGGCTCGGCGTGTCCGCGCAGATAGGGCAGCGAGACGTAGTAGCGATATTGCACACCCTGCTTGGTCGCGTGGGTCGGAACCATGAGGTTGCCGGCAGCATCGAACAGAAGGCCTCGCAGCGGCGCGTCGTGCCTCGCTCGTGTCGTGACCTGATGCGACCGCTGCTCGGTGAGGCGTTTTTGCGCGGCATCGAATAACGCCCGGTCGATCAAAGGCGGCTGGGGACCTGGGCAGACCTCCCCCTTGTAGACGACCTCGCCAATATAGAAGCGGTTGCGCAGCATGTGGAACAGAGGGCCTTGGGTGAAGGGCCCGCCCCCGCGTGTGCGGCCGTTCGACAATCTGCGAACCTTTGTGCGGATATCTCGCTCACGAAGCTCCAGCACCAGCCGGTTGACGCTGCCGAGCGCGAGATAGCGCTCGAAGATCATGCGGACCCGTTTGGCTTCTTCTGCGACGATCGAAAGCTTGCCGTCCTTGAGTGCATAGCCCAGCGGCACCATCCCGCCGACCCACAGGCCCTTGCGCTTGGATGCCGCCACCTTGTCCCGAATCCGCTCGGCAGTGACCTCGCGCTCGAATTGGGCGAAAGAGAGCAGCACGTTCAGCGTCAACCGGCCCATGGAGGTGGTCGTGTTGAACTGCTGGGTGACCGAGACGAACGACGCTCCGTGCGCATCGAACAGCTCGACCAGCTTCGCGAAATCGGCGAGCGACCGTGTCAGGCGGTCCACCTTGTAGACGACGATGACCTGGACCTTGCGCGCCTTAACGTCAGCCAGGAGCCGCTGCAGGGCCGGCCGGTCGGTCGAGCCGCCCGAGAAACCACCGTCGTTGTAACGCGTTCGCACCAGCGTCCAATGGGCATGCGCCTGGCTACGGATATAGGCAGATGCAGCGTCGTACTGGGCATCCAGCGAGTTGAACTCCTGATCGAGCCCTGAGTCGGTCGATACCCGCGCGTAGATAGCACAGCGGATTGGCTTTACGGAGGCCGTCATGGCGTGGCCCCCGCCGGCTTTCTGTCGCGCAAGCCAAAAAAGCGTGGGCCATTCCACTTGGTTCCGGTTATGGACTTTGCGATCTCAGAAAGGCTGCCGTAGGTCTGTCCCTGCCAGGCGAAGCCTCCCTCGAGTACCATGACCCTGTGGTGCTGGCCGCCCCACTCGCGCATCAGCACCGTGCCGGGCGACAAGTCGCGCCTGCGCCGCTCGAAAGCTTCCGTCAGAGGAACCGCGGCCTGCTGGGATGGCGTCAAATCAACCTGCTGTAGAAAACGCAGCGTCTCGGCATCAAGGTCGCCCATCACCTCGGCCTGCAGACGATAGGCGAGCATCGCAAACAAGAGATGGCGGGCCAGGTGGGGTGGGGCCTCGCGCCCGAAGCTGGTCTGCCAGCGGGTGCGCAACGCTTTGATGTCGAGACCGCGCAGGCGCGCGATCTCGGCTTCGACAGAGGAGGCCTCGGGGGCCTCCGCGGCAAACCTGACTTGAGCCATGGCAGTCAGGACTTGCGGCCGGCAGGCTTGGCTTCTACGGGCGCCGCACCATGCCCACCTATGACCCGGTAGACCCGGACACCATCGACGACCGTCGACTGCAAATCGAGCTTCAGACGCTTGCGCACGACCCCGGCAAGAAAGCCGCGTACCGAATGCGGCTGGCAGCTGGTGGCTTTTGTCAGCGCCGTGATGGTCGCCCCACCGGGAGAGCGCAACAAATCTATTGCCGTTGATTGTTTTGTGTCGGACCGGATGGCCTTCCGGGCGCCTTTCTCCTCCGCCTTCTTGGCCTTCAGTCGCTTACGCGATGATGCAGCCGGTTTCGCCGTCGTCCGCTTCTTTGCTGCCTTTCGCATCAGGATCTCCTTCGGTTCAGCGCAGCCAGCCGGCTGCACCGCCGAAGCCCCGCAAAAGCTAACCAGTCGGCGGGGCGGGATCCCGGAGCGCCAAAGGCGCTCCTGAAGCGCCCACAGTAGCGCTCCGATCGCACCGAAACGCCAGTCCTTTCTGGATAATCTTGTTGCTCAGATCGCCAGTTATCGAGCGAAGGATGATCTGGAACGCCGGTGTGAGCCTAAGGCCCCCGTTTCCGTAAATCAGACCGGTCAGGATCGCTGTGACGACGATGTCGGGCGTGAATATCCATACGTTCCAGACGCTGTCGTCGTGAAGCTTCCCGACGTGAGCGAAAGCGAAATTGGGCAGCAGACTGAGGCCGGTGCCAACAAGCAAGATCGGCGGTATTGCTCTCACGGCAGACATGCAGACGAATTTCGGTCGAACAAGTCTCTGAACGCTAATGTCCATGAGTGAGCTTTCCGGCGACCATCGCCTCGGCGGTCTGCCTGAAACGCTCATCTCCTGAAACGACCGCGGACGACGAGCGCAGCAGGCGCAAGGCATTGAAGACGACGAGCAGCGAAGCGCCGACATCGGCGGCAATCGCACCCCACAGCGTAGCGTAGCCGACGAATGTCAGCAGTACGAAGGCCGCCTTCACCGCCAGAGCAAAGGTGATGTTTTGCCGAATGACCGCCATGGTTCGCCGCGAGTGCAAAACCAGCCATGCAAGCTTGCTCAGGTCATCTGTCATGAGTGCGATATCGGCCGTTTCGATGGCAGCATCCGATCCCGCAGCCCCCATTGCGATTCCGAGAGTTGCCCGCGCCATGGCCGGCGCGTCGTTCACGCCATCGCCGATCATCGCAACGGAGCCGTATTTTGCGACCAGTCCCTCCACCACCCGGACCTTGTCCTCGGGCAATAGCTCAGCATGGACTTCATCGATACCGACTTCGCGAGCGATCGCTTCCGCGGTCGTGCGGTTGTCACCGGTGAGCATGACGAGATGCTCGATACCCGCCCGCCGTATGGCTTGCACGGTCAATCCCGCATCAGGGCGGGCCCGGTCGGCGATGGCAAGCAAACCGCAGACATGCCGCCTATTCCAAATCGCAACCACCGTTTTGCCGTCGCGCTCCAGCGCTCCGGCTTTGGTGTTGATCTCGTTGCTATCCTGACCGCTTTCGACAAGGTAGCGATGCGAGCCGAGCCAGAACTGCTCGCCCCGATACTGTCCCGTCACGCCCTTGCCTTGCAGGACCTGAACGTGTTCTGCGATCTCTCCGGCAACGCCGCGCTGGGCCGCGTAGTCATTGACGGCGCGCGCCAGCGGATGCGTGCTGTGCGCTTCGAGCGCTGCCGCGCGTGTCAAAAGTTCTTCTTCGGTGTGATCGTTGAGTGGCGTGATGCTCACCACCGCTGGCTCGCCGCGCGTTAAGGTGCCGGTCTTATCCAGAGCGAGTGCGCGAAGGCTTCCCGGTTGCTCGATGTAGATGCCGCCCTTGACGAGGACGCCCTGGCGCGCGGCTGCAGCGAGCGCCGCCACAATGCTCACGGGCGTCGAAATCACCAGCGCGCACGGACAGCCGATCACCAGCAGGACGAGAGCGCGATAAAACCAGTCCTCCCATGCCGCCCCGAACGCGAGCGGTG
>JARRNI010000488.1:0-3981 GCA_037385125.1 Pseudolabrys sp. | reverse complement strand
CAAAATCAGTTGCCGAAAGTGATCGGAGGTGTCAGATTTCAAGATGGCATCGAGGTGATTGAAGCGTCATCAAACCGCGCCGCCTGATCGCGCCGTCACCCAATATCCCGCATAGCTCGTCGAACGCCGCTGCCAGCCGGCGCGAAAAGGTATAGAGGTCGCGCAGGTCGATCTCGCGCCGGCGCGACAGCTCCAGTTGGCGCTTGAGGCGGGTAGCGAGCTGGCTGACGACGACGGCGACGAAGATGAACAAGATCAGATTGAGGACCTCGTGCGGGTCCTTGATGCGCAGGCTGTAGAGTGGTGGATAGAAGAAAAAGGCGGACGCCAGCACGCCGCAGACGGCGGCTATGATCGCCGGCACCAGCCCCCAGCGCATGGCTGCGACCAGCACCGGCAGCAGGTAGATGACCGAGCCGTGCTCGAGCCCGCTCAGCGCGATGAGCAGGTAGAGCAGCGCAGTGACCAGCGCTACCAGCGCGACGGTTGCCGCCACGTGGCGCAACTCGCTGCGAACGCGATCGAATTTCGGCTGAGGCGGCATAGCTCGCCGGCTTGGCGGCCTTCCTTGCGGGCCGGGGGACGGGGCATCCGTCTGGACCTTGTGTGGTCCGGCGCGCTTGGCTACATAGCGTGCGTCCAATTAGGGCTTTTTCAGGCCCGTTTGGGCTCCGGAGAGGTGGCTGAGTGGTTGAAAGCACCGCACTCGAAATGCGGCATACGGGCAACCGTATCGGGGGTTCGAATCCCTCCCTCTCCGCCAGTCAAGGCTAAAAAACCCTTTAAACAAGGTATTTTTCCAAGCAGGTCGGACTGCTACCCACACCCGTACCTACGCCCCAGCGGTCAGAACATCCCGGCGTGCTGCTACATTAAACGGCACAGCCTGCCGGTTCCTGCTGTCGCGGGCCTGACATTGCACGGCGCGGCCTGTTGGCCTCTGTTTCGCCAATTTGGCCGATTAGTTCGCGGGGACCATCGCCCGCCTTGTTGCCGCTTTCGCTGTGTCAACCAGTTAAGCCCCTGAACTAACTCAGGCTTCAAATTTTACTCTTGCTGTTGCCCCACCCTAGCGACTTGACGCGCATTGCGTCAGCGCGACGTATCGATCCATCGCTCTGCCCCTCATTATTAAGTTAATTGGAACCCGGCTCACCTGTTGAGCTGGGGTAACGGGTCACGACCTTGAAGCGCGTTGCGTCAGCGCGACGTATCGGTCGATGGTTCTGCTCCGAATTTAAGTTGAACCCGGCTCATCTGTTGGGGTGGGTTAACAAGACGGGTCGGGGTCGAGCTCGGGAAGTTTCTCTAGCTCTGCCAACGCAGCTTCCATTATCTCCTTTAAATTAAAACGAATTGCCCACCACGTTGTCGGGTCTTCAAGGTTGTGCCCTGTTGATGACCCAATTATCTCGAACTCGCCTCCCTTCCGGTCCACGATCTTCCGGACGTGCTTTAAATGTTCAGCACACTCCTTAAGGTCGGAAAGATGTTTGGTTTTGTCCCGTATTTGATTTGCTCGAGTTGCTAACTCTAAGCCGGGCATTTGCGTGCGCCCGGAACCGTCGAGGGCGAGGTATTCTGCGACCGTGTTCATCGAGACAATAGCGTTCCAAAGGTGCCGATACTCCTTGGGATTTTTGCGCGCGACCAAGCAGTTTTGCTTAACGACTTGCTGAAAAAACTCTGCGGCTGTCATGTGGCCTCCGAAGCGTCAGCATTACATGGATAGCGGCGGGTAGACGCGGGCACCTTATCGTCAAGGCTCGACCCTGCTCGGATCTGCGCTTTATGCGCTGGCCCTCAGCATCAGTCATAGGCCATCACTTAGTCGGATAGATGGAGGTAATAATAAAGACAGTATCCGATCCCCATGGATACAGCGTCTCAGATAGCCCGCTTATGACCCTGACGTGGCCGAAGACAAGTCAACCCAGCTATTCGCTGGCGAGCTCTTCAAGCACCTTTCGGTTCACAATTTTGACATGGCGGCGATCCCTGAACTTTACGACGCGACGCGCGGCAAGGTCACGCAAGCCTCGGCTCACGGCCGCTGGCGATAAGTCGATATAGCCAGCGATATCGGCTCGATCCATGGGCAGGTAGATTTCGGCCTGCTGTCCTGCCACCGATTGTAGGCGCTCTTGCAGCTGCAAAAACATCGCCAGTTTTGCGATTGCATGCCTCCGTGCGAGCAGAAAAGCATGCCGTTGTGCCTCGCGAAGATCGTGGCAGAGCTTCGCAACGAAATGAAACTCCAAAGCGGCATCTTTCACCATGCGAGTGCGCAGTGCCGCGGTCGGCAGCGCGTAGGCTGTAAGTGGGGTCAGCGCCTTAGCTGAATTGATATATTTGCCTTTCTCTGCGAGTCCAAACAGGTCCTCGGGGTAGTGAAAGCAGACAATGGACTCCTCACCCTTCCGCGCAACGAGATAAATCTTGACCACACCGCTGATGATATTGAATAGGAACGTCGCTGGCTCGCCGAACGAATAGATTGTCTCGCCCTTTTTGAAGCGGACAACCGACGCAATCGTCGCCAGCCACGCCCGCTCCTCGTCATTGAGCAACTGATGCGGCTTGCCTGGTGAGGGATAACCGGACAGCCACGGGTCGAAGGCGCGGATCAGCGGTCCGCCGGCAAGGTTCAGGCTCTTGGTCGCCATCGCTGCTTCCCTCGGCAAACATCCAGAATTATGTCCTAGCAATTACGCAATTGGGGTCAAATCGATTGCATGTCAGTTAGGCGGTAACGGCTAAAAACAGCATAAAAAAATGAATTACAATTGATCGTAATCAAAAAATCGACGTTCAAGGGGCCTGTCGGTACGTAATCGGCACAATAACTTTGATCATAGGCGCAGAGCTTTTCGGAGTGCCGGAGATGACCTCTGATCATGAGAATGCCTTGCGGTGGGCGCACCGGGCAAACATAGATCGGTATCGGCGGATTCTCGCCACGCCCCTTACCGAAACTGAGCGCCAGTTTGTCCAGAATCGACTTGCTGAAGAGCAAAGGGCGATGGAGCGCCTTGGGCGCGGGCAGGATGCAGTTGCTGCTCTTGCCCAAGCCCGGCTTGCAAGGAATCGTTGAGGCTCCGTCGGCTTGATTTAGATCATTGCAAAGGGGGCTGATTTCCTGGATGCGAAACAAAGGCGCGACTAGGGAGGCACCAACAATGACAACAAAAGTACCTTTGCGCAACTCTGTGATCTGTTTCCAGTGCAGCGCTTTCCGTTCTGATACAATGGGAGCGTCCGATGAAGCCGCATAAAGAAAGGCCGATCACTGAGCTTCGATATCGATGCCCGCACACCAATATGCTTGTTGATACCGGCATCCTGACTGATCCGGCCACGTTGAAGAAAACGTGGAACAACTCGGTCAATGTGCATTGCCCGCATTGCCGCATGTATCACGATTTTAGCGTTCGAGATGCCTTCATCGAGCAGGCCTTAACGCTTCGAGGTACCGCATGAGCAGGCTGAAATTACCACCGAATTGCGAAATCCGGTGGCAATTGATGATACTGGCTGGAATGGCGGATTTGGTCAGCGCTTAAGGCACTAACAATGACAATAGTATTGGCTCCACGCAGCTCCGAAGGCACAATATCCTGCCCCAAGTGCGGCAGCTTACTGAATTCTCCTGAACAGACCTACGATTTCCCTGAGGAAAAGCTTGTTATCAATCTCTGGTCGTGCGTGAACTGCAGCGATCAGTTCGAAACTGATAACAAAACAGCACATACGGACAGCCATCAAGAATCGAGAGAAAAGTCGCCTCCGGCATTGTTGGTCGCTTAAATCAATTAAGTGCCAAGCCGCGCTGAATTAAATAGTGACTTCGACTTTCGCTGTTGGCCCAGCCTGTGTGGAAACGCATTGATTTGATAGAGTGATTCCGATCAGCGAGGGATCGGGATGAAAAGGTTCATTGAGGGCGAGGATCGGCGGCAAGCGATACTGTTTCCCGATAGC
>JARRNI010000487.1:0-3999 GCA_037385125.1 Pseudolabrys sp. | reverse complement strand
CGCAATGCCGGCGCCGGCGAGGTCGACCTGCCGATGTCGCGCCAGGACATTGCCGACTATCTCGGCCTCACCATCGAGACCGTGTCGCGCACGTTGACCCAGCTCGAGAACTCCGGCGCGATCACCGCGCCGACTGCACGTCACATCGTATTGCGCGACCGCGGCGCTCTTGCCCGCCTTAATCGTTAGGGCGAAAGCGCCTGTTTGGAGCCGACTATGAACTACTCGATCGCCACTGCTAACAGCACGACCCACCTGAAGATTGTAGCGGTGGCTCTCGCCTGGGCCATCGTCGTAGCGAACGTTGCGCTTCTTGTGGCCTGAGAGGTAGTCATGCGTCGGAACCATGCGCGCCCCGCCGCGTCGGTCAGGGGTCGGTATTTTAGTCCGCAAGAAACGGTTGGCCTCTTGAGTTCAGGGCTTTGGCTGCTGGCTGCAGCGTGCCTGCTCGCGACGTTCTCTCCCCATTAGTAGATTGTAGCCGGTAACGCCGACGCCGGCGTGTCGGCCCAATGACTTATTCGGCCGTGGCGCGCCATGAGAACCAAGAGCGCAGACGCCCGGCGCGCCTCACGCATCAAGCTGCATCCGTAGAATTACTTAACGACGAGACCTTACGCATAATACCCGAATTTTATCGATCCGCGCATTCGTTACTTTTTATTCGTACAGAGGGCGGTGTCATGATTATCAAGGGTCTTGCGTTGTACACGGCGCTCTACATCGCGGGCGCGGCCAGCTCGATAGTGGCAGTGCACCAGCTCGTTCCCGCGCGTCAGGCGGTCCTTCCCACTTTGTCGGGCTCGGCGGCAGGATTTGGCGGCTTTTCTGGCCAGGTCGTGAGCCGCGCCGGGAAGGGCGACAGACTGCCGATTCGGCATCCCATGTCTCGATCGAATGGCAGGAATCGCCTAGAGGCGCCGGCGCGAGGTGTTCCCAATGCGAAGCCCGGTGTCAGGTGCGCGTATTCTCCGGCCGATGTTACTGGCCGCTGCTTTGCCGACGCGAGCCGCGCGAGTCACCAAGCTTAGGGCTCTTGGAAGCAGCAAGCGCCGGGTTGAGATTCTGAATATCAGGGTTTGATCTGGTCTCCTCGCTGCCAGAAGTCATTCGAGAAACTGGCTTGGGTGCTAGCATTCTTAATTTGGCGACCTCGGTTTCTCGGAGGTCTGGCCTTGCTGCCATCGATTCAAAAAGAGAGGTGGCCCCGCCGTGTTGGGGTGACGGTCGCGCTGGGCGTCGCATTCACGCTAGTGCGCGCCGCTATAGATCCGGCGGCGGCCGACGTTCTCTTGCGTTGCTCAACCAAAAAAGTCGCGATGACCAGCGGGCCGCGCGGCGAAGCCAGCACGAGCAGAAAACTGGAAATGACTTTCCGGATCAATGATGCCGCGCGGACTATTGCGCTCGGTAAAGCGCCGCTGGCCGTCAGCCGCTTCGATCGCACCCGGATCACCGCGGAGCGAGACGGAGTCATCTACGACATCGACCGACAGAGCCAGACCTTGAGTTACGCTGGGTCGCGGGCGAGCGGCGCGACTGTCACTACCATCGTCGGCTCGGGCACGTGCGCAGTCGAGCCAAGTCAGAAGTAAGCGATTTAAAGAAATTGTTAATCGGCTGGGCGCAGCCTGCTTCTATTGCGAGTCAGCCAACCCGTGCGGAGAGCGGGCTGCGGCCGAGATAAACCCGGAAGGATGAAACTGGCTGGCTCGATTAGTTTTTGAAGTCGGAGCTGAAGGTCGGTGGTGTCGGGCCTGCCGCTTTGTTCGTGGTAATCCGCGACGAATCAGGCAAGCTAACGACGTTCTCCCCCTTGTAGCGTAGAAGCGAAACAGCACCACGGCTCTCACTTGCCGGGGCTATGCATTGCGAATCATAACGTGCGCCGGCGCCGCGGCGCACGAGGAATCGGAATTTCCGATTATAGAAGACAAACGATGACCGACTCCACCGACGTCGACGAAGAAGTAGATTAACGGCGGTCAGATTTTCGCGGCTTGTTCCGGGCGATTCGCGGCCAGGGGCTATGGGTCGATGCGCGAGTGACCGACGGGCTCCTCGAGTTCTTCGTGCCCGAGACCATCTACGTGGAGATGAGGGCGACGCCGCCGCTTGAGGAGCTGCCGATAGAAGCGAGTGAGGCTCACCCGCGAGAGCGAGCTGCCGCGTTGCCACGCGTGTCGGAACAAGAAAACGGCGCGCACTTCCCGGGTTAGAGCCAAGACGTCGCCGGCGCTAGCACGCGTCCGTTGAAGCGCGCGCCCACGGCCTCTCGCCCGCTCCACACCAAACGCTCCACGGTCCTGCGCACGACGCGGTGGTTCTCGACTACTCGGTAGCTGTCGCTCCAGGCCTCGATGATCTTGTTGACCATGGTCGCCTCCAGCGGCGAATCTCATGCTCACAAAATAAACCTTCCCTGCCGAGCGGCTGTGACGTGGGTCACGGATTGGCGGTTTTTCCGAGCCTGGCCGATGGTCGCCCGCTCAGGCCGAGGCCAGCGCCCGTCGGATGGCCAACAGAGTCTTCTTGGGCGGGTCGACCTGGCCGCGGCCCGCCGGACGCTCCTTGTCCTCCTGCAGGGCCGTGGGGGAAGACTGCGCTTTTCTATGAGCGTGCATCCACGCTATTCGGTCCGCGAGGTATTGGGCTAAGATCGGTGCAAAGTGGGGACAATCCGAATTTCAACAAAAACCGGACAGGACGACGCGCTGCAAGAAAGACCGGTAGTCGCTAGGGGAGCTCTTCAATGATCAAAAATGATCCTGCTACGCGTGGCGCCAAACTACGTGAACAATTAGATGAGTTGAAGAACGCGGCGCTGCTCGATCTTGAACGCCGTGGTTATGACGCTCGTGGAAAAACGCCGGGCCAGATAAGGCAGATACTAAGGCGGCGCCCCCGCAAACAGATGATTTCCGCCCAAGCTTCTCGTTAAAAATTCGCCTATCATCGGTGGGAGGCTGAGCAGCCTAGAATAGATGTTGCCGCTCGGTCGACGCTGACGCTGCGGCCGAGCGCCATCGCCTCGCCGGTCGCGGCCATGTGCACGGCCACCAGCAAGTTATTGATAAGCTTGACTTTGCTGGCGGCGCCGAAGGCGCCGAAATAATGCACTATGTCGGAAAAGCCGCGCGCAACTTCTTCGGCAGCCTGCGCGGCGGCGGCGTCGCCCGCCAGATAGATGACGGCCTTGCGCGCCGACACCATCCCCGGCGTGCCGCCGACTTCTCCGTCGAGGAAGACGGCACCCTTGGCCGCAAGTGGCGCGATCTGCCGCTCCTTGTTGGGGATGAGATGCGAGCCAAGCTCGACGATGATCTGGCCAGGCCGGGCGGAATGCATCAGGCCGTGCGGGTCTTGCACCACCTCGTCGAGCGCTTCGGTCGACGGCAGGCAGGAAAGAACGCCGACCACACCGATTGTCTGCATGCTCGCTCCCCCCGAGACCGTTGCCGCTTCGATGGCGACTTAGGAGAAAGTCTAGCCAAGTTTTCGGCCGGGGCAAAACGCGTTGTGCGCAGCAAGGCAAGGAACCGGCCTGAGGCCGAGGCTCGCTCCGTTCGATTGCAGCGGAACGATTTAGCGTCCCTGATAGGAGGGCGTGTGCACGATCAGCCCGTCGAGGTTTTCCGTCACCTTGATCTGGCACGACAGCCGCGAGGTCGGTTTCACCTCGAAGGCGAAATCGAGCATATCTTCTTCCTCGTCGGAGGGCGGGCCGACCACCTCGCTCCATTTCTCGTCCACGTGCACTAGGCAAGTGGCGCAGGTGCAGCCGCCGCCGCATTCTGCGATGATGCCTTCGATGCCGTTCTTCAGCGCGGTCTCCATGACGGTCGAGCCGAGTTCAGCCTCCACCGTGTGCGTCGTGCCGTCATGCGCGATGTAGGTGATTCTCGGCATCTTCTCTTTATCGGCGCCGGCAGACGGCGCGGTTTCCTGCAGACTCATGCGACACCCAGTTTCTTCTGCAAGTTGGTGGACGAGGTCGTG
>JARRNI010000486.1:0-4001 GCA_037385125.1 Pseudolabrys sp. | reverse complement strand
ATCTCGATCCTGTTGCGAATGCGCCGGCGCACGCGCTCGGCACCGTCCGCGAGCCGGCGCACCGGCCCGGCGATGGTCCCGGCCAGCAGTATCGACAGCACCACCATGACGCCGGAGGCGACCAGGAACACCTTGACGATAGCGAGCCGCTCGGCCTCCACCATGTCGTCGATGTCGGCGCCTTGCGTCGACAGCATGAGCGCGCCGCGTACCGCGCGGAAGCGCTGGATCGGCACCGCCACCGAGACGATGACCTCGCCGCGCTTGTTGACCCGCACCATGCTGGCGTGCAGGCCGTCGAGCGCTTGGGAGACTTCCGGATAGCCCTTGCCGTTCTCAGGGCCGAGCTCCTTGTAGAGCGGCAAGTCGCCACGGCCGAACCAGCGACGCAGCGCGATGAAGGCGCGCTCGACCAGGCTGGGCTTCTCGGCGTTGGGCGGCGGCAGGTCGAAGCGCAGCACGTCGCCACGACCGTAGAGATTGCGACTGTCGAGGATGAGCACGCCGTCGCGATCGTAGATGCGCGCGCGCGTCTTGGTCGGCGATACCAGGCGGCGCAGCACCGGCGCGACGCGCTCGGGATTGATGGGGAATTCGACGTTGGACTGCGCGTCCTCCGGCGGCCCGTAGCTCTGGCCGGCCTGCAGTTCCAGCAGGCGATTGGGATCGATGGTGATGGCGTCGGTGTCGACGGTGGCGGAGGCCGCGATCGCGCCGGCGATGATCTCGCTCTGCACCAGCAGGCTCTGCACGCGCGCGTCGATCAGCCCGGCGCGGAACTGCGAGAGATAGAGCACGCCTGTGACTAGCGCGACCAGCCCGGCGAGGTTGAGGATGACGATGCGGCGGGTGAGGCTGGAGAAGCTTTGCCGGACGAAGAACGACCAGGCCGCGCGCAAGGGCCGCCGGACGAGGCCAACACGCTGGCGCTTTTCTTGCGGCGCGTGCTCGGGTGCCGGCGCAGCCGGTTGTTCGACCGCGGTATCCGGAGTGGTGATATCAATGGTTCGATCGAGCATTCGATCCAGCCGGGTGATCGTTCGATGCGCCCCGCGAGTCTACCGCAAATCTGATGGTTCCGCTTATTCCCGTCCCCGTCTGCGCGGGGACAGGCTCCGGCGGGAATTCAGATCAACAATGCAGACTCAGCGTTTCGAAACTCTGGGCCCCCGCTTTCGCCGAGACGAGCGGAGCGACTGGGCCCGCGTCGCCCTTTTGCCCGTTATTCCCTGAAGCGATAGCCGACGCCGTAAAGCGTCTCGATCATCTCGAAGTCGTCGTCCACCGCCTTGAACTTCTTGCGCAGCCGCTTGATGTGGCTATCGATGGTGCGGTCGTCGACGTAAACCTGATCGTCGTAGGCGGCGTCCATCAGGGCATTGCGGCTCTTCACCACGCCGGGCCGCTGGGCCAGCGCCTGCAGGATGAGGAACTCGGTGACCGTCAGCGTCACCGGCTCGTTCTTCCAGGTGCAGGTGTGCCGCTCCGGGTCCATGCGCAGCTGGCCGCGTTCGAGCACCTTGGCGGCATCGGTTTCCTTGACCGGTGAGCCGTCCTTCGGATTGGCGCGGCGCAGCACAGCCCTGACGCGCTCGACCAGCAGCCGCTGCGAGAACGGTTTGCGGATGAAATCGTCGGCCCCCATCTTGAGGCCGAACAATTCGTCGATCTCCTCGTCCTTGGAGGTGAGGAAGATGACCGGAATGTCGGTCTTCTGGCGCATCCGCCGCAACGTCTCCATGCCGTCCATGCGCGGCATCTTGATGTCGAGAATGGCCAAGTCCGGCGGCGAGGTCTTGAAGCCGTCGAGCGCGGAGGCGCCGTCGGTATAGGTCATGATGCGGTAGCCCTCCGCTTCGAGGGCCATCGACACGGATGTCAGTATATTGCGGTCGTCGTCGACGAGAGCGATGGTCGGCATTAGCCCCTCTGTGTGCCTCTCTTGGCGTACGTCCCGCGTTGTTGAACCCCATAAACGGGGTCCGAAATGTGGCCTCTTTGCAACAACTATGTGATTCGGTAGCGGATTCAAGGTCATTTGCCGGAAAGAATGCCGACCAACAGGGGTAACAGCCGGAAGCCGTCATGAGCGCTGACAAACCCGCCAAGCGGGTGCTGCCCGGAACCATGCCGGGTCGCACCCCGGAGAATGCCCCGCAGCCGGCCGATTTCGCCCCCCGCGACTTGGCCAAGGGGCTGCTGCGGGCCACGCGGGCCGCGACGCTGGCGACCCTCGACCGCAATACCGGCTATCCCTTCGCCTCGCTGGTCAACGTGGCGACCGACGCCGACGGGTCGCCGCTCATCCTGGTGTCGCGGCTGGCCACCCATACCGCCAATCTGGAGGTCGATACGCGCGCCTCGCTGCTGCTGGCCGAGACCGGCAAGGGCGATGCGCTGGCGCATCCGCGCCTCACGGTGCTGGGCAGCTTCGCGCCGCTCGCGCGCGAGAGCGCCGACGACGCGCGCATCCGCGGCCGATTCCTCAGGCGTCATCCGAAGGCGGAACTCTATGCCGGCTTCGCCGACTTCGCCTTCTGGCGCATGACGGTGGTGTCGGCCCATCTCAATGGCGGCTTCGCCCGTGCCGCCGATCTCACGGCTGCCGACGTGCTGACCGATGTATCGGATGCCGATGCGCTGCTCGAGGCGGAGGAAGGTGCCATCGCGCACATGAACGCCGACCATGCCGAGGCCTGCCGCCTCTATGCCACCCGGCTGCTCGGCGAGGTGCAAGGCGACTGGCAATGCGTCGGCATCGATCCGGAAGGCATCGAATTGCAGCAGGGCCAAGCGGCGCTGCGGCTCGCCTTTCCCGCGCGCGTCACCGGGCCGGGGCCATTGCGCGCCGTGCTGAAGGAACTGGCGGAGAGGGCGCGGCAGGCGTGAGCGCGCAGCGCCGAAAACATTCAGCAGTTTGCATGTGAACGGGCGAAAAAACATCCGGCTGGTTAATCGTCGGGTCGCGCGACGCGAGGCTGCAGGGGTCCCGCTCGATGGCGTCGCTGATCGCTGAGACATCATCGCTTCCGCTTTCGTTACCGTTCGCCGCCGATATCCGTGCGGCGCATCCGCATCGGCCTCTCATGCATGGCATTAGTCCTTGGCAATCAGCAGCTTGATGACTATGGTCGCGCGCCTTGGAACGAGGGGCTATACTTCCGTTTTGAAGCGGCAACGGGCCGTTGCGGGCCCCGAGGGGTTTCTCTTCAAACTGACCCTGTCTGGGAGGAATTCGTGCAGGAATCAGGCGTGCGGAATGGCGCATATGGCGCCGACAGGTTCGGCTTCAGGGGGCTGGCCGCAGTGCACTGGAATCTGATCGAGCCGGCGCTCTATGAGCACGCCGTACGCAACGGCGAGGCGACGATCGTGGCGGGTGGCGCGTTGTGCGCCGAGACCGGCCATCACACCGGCCGCTCACCGAAGGACAAGCACACCGTCTGCGACGAGCTCACCGAGAATTCGGTGTGGTGGGACAACAACCGCAAGATGACGCCGGCGCAGTTCGATGCGCTGCTCGCCGACTTCCAGAAGTTTTGCGAAGGCAAGACGCTGTACGCGCAGGATCTGGTCGGCGGCGCCGATCCGAAATACCGCATTAGGACGCGCGTGTTCACCGAATATGCCTGGCACTCGCTGTTCATCCGGCAATTGCTGATCCGGCCGGAGCGCGGCGACCTCGCCAAGTTCGTGCCGGAGCTGACCATCGTCGACCTGCCGTCGTTCCGTCCTGATCACACGCGGCACGGTGGGCGCGAGGGCTCCGACACCATGGTGGCGATCGACTTCTCGCGCAAGATCGTGCTGATCTGCGGCTCCTCCTACGCCGGCGAGATGAAGAAGTCGGTGTTCACCACGCTCAACTTCTATCTGCCGGCGGAGAACGTGGTGCCGATGCACTGCTCGGCCAATGTCGGGCCGGACGGCGACTCGGCGCTGTTCTTCGGCCTATCCGGCACCGGCAAGACGACGCTGTCGGCCGACCCGCACCGCACGCT